>CALZAJ010000048.1 GCA_945613785.1 uncultured Verrucomicrobiota bacterium
GGGTAGCTTTTGTCGGCAAACATTAGCCCAACCTCACCTATCTAAAATCCCCGTGTTGTTTGTAATGGGAAAGGCCCCCGAGAAGGACATCTCGGGGGCCTTTGCAGACCGCAACCTGAATCGGTCGCGCTTAGGCGATGGCCGCGATGACCTGGCCCTTCGTCACGGGCTTGCCGTGCTCGACCAGGAACGTGATCTTGCCCGCGGCCGGCGCCTTGATCGGATTGAAGAGCTTCATCGCCTCGACGACGCACACCGCGTCACCGGCCTTGACCGCCGCACCGTCGGCCGCCATCTCGGGCTTGCCAGGCGCATCGCTGCGGTAGAACGTGCCGTTCAACGGCGTGAGCACGGGCGTGCCCTTCACCTCGGCCGCCGGAGCCGCCGCAGCCGCCGTGGCGGCAGGAGCCGCAGCCGCAGGCGCTGCCGCGATCTTAGACTCCTCGACGTCGGCCGGGATGGGCTCGCGCTTGGACGGGTCGGCCGCGCGCCACTTGAAGTAGCCGAGCGCGACCTCCGGGAAGAGCGCGTAGGAAAGGATGTCCTCTTCAGCCTGCATGAGACCGACCGGAATCGCATCGGCCGCGGCGACGAGGCCGGGCTTCAGGAGGTCGGCCGGACGGCAGGTGATCGGCTTGAGCTCGCCGCAGAGCTGCTTGCGGAGCTTCGGAGCGATCGGCGCCGGGGTCGCTCCATAATAGCCCGCCGCATAGCGCTTCGTCTCGTCGGTGACCATCGAGAAACGCTTGCCGGACAGAACGTTGAGGACCGACTGCACGCCGACGATCTGCGACGTCGGGGTGACGAGCGGCGGATACCCCATGTCGGCACGAGTCTTCGGGAGCTCCTCCAGCACCTCGTCGAGGCGGTCGAGCGCACCCTGCTGCTCGAGCTGGCTGCGCAGGTTGGAGATCATGCCGCCCGGAATCGCATGGACGAGCACGCCCGCATCGACGGCCTCGACCTTCGCAGCCGACGTCGGCTGACGCTTATTCTTGAGGTCCTTGAAGTAGGCGTTGATCTTGGTCAGACGCGCCGTGTCGAGGCCCGTGTCGAAGCCGACGGACTCAAGAACGGTCTTGACCGTCTCGGTCGGGGGCTGGGACGAGAACGAGGAGAGCGTCGAAATCGCGCAGTCGACGCAGCCCGCGCCCGCCTCGACGGCCGCCAGGTACATCGCGACGGCAAGACCGCCCGTCATGTGCGAGTGCAGCTGAATCGGCATCTCGGGAAGCGCCTTCTTGAGCGCGCCGACGAGCTCACGGGCCTGACCGGGCGTCATGATGCCCGCCATGTCCTTGATGCAGAGCGAATCGATGCCCATCGCCTCCTGGCGCTTGGCGAGCTTCACGTAGTTCTCGACCGTATGGACGGGCGAGGTCGTGAAGGAAATCGTGCCCTGCGCATGGCCGCCGTACTTCTTGACGCACTTGATCGCCGTCTCGAGGTTGCGCGGATCGTTCAGCGCGTCGAACACGCGGAAGATGTCCATGCCGTTCTCGCACGCCAGCGCCGTGAAGCGCTCGACGATGTCGTCCGGATAGTGCTTGTAGCCGAGGATGTTCTGGCCGCGGAAGAGCATCTGAAGCGGCGTCTTCTTGCAGACCTTCTTGATCTGGCGGAGACGCTCCCACGGATTCTCGCGGAGGAAGCGCATGCAGACGTCGAACGTCGCGCCGCCCCAGCACTCGAGCGAGTAGTAGCCGGCGTTGTCGACCTCTTCGGCGATCTTGAGGATGTCGTCGGTGCGCATGCGCGTCGCCCAAAGGGACTGGTGCGCGTCACGCAGCGTCGTGTCGGTAATGCGGATCTTTATCTTCGTAGCCTTCATTGCATTTGCCTTTTTACGGAAATCGACTCGTTATCCATCAAATTATAGGCAGATATTATACCATATCGGCACCCCACCCCGCAAACGGCCCCGCGGGAAAAATAAGTGGCCGCAGGGATACTCTCCCTGCGGCCGGGGTGTGTGCGCTTATTCTAGCAAAACAGCCCCCCGCATGGATGACAGTCATGTAAGACTGTCAAACAGAAGAATGGACCTCAATGCCGATTCCGGATCTCGGACCGCACGGGCTTCAAACGTGGTGTCGGACAGGCACCGGCGACGGAACTCCCGCATCAACGAGGGGATCGTTTCGGCCGGAATCGAGTCCACGAACGCTTGCGAAAGCGGCGGGACATGGTGTTTCGGAGAGCCTAGGTCGCCCAGGACCGCCTGAATCAGCTCTTGGGACTGGTTGCCGCCCGCCATCAGCAGCAGGCAGGCCTCGACCTCCCGCACCCGCCGCATGCGCTCAAGCGTCTCGATCAACAAACGCCGGCCATGGCCCACCATCGCGAAGCCACAGCCTGCCACGCACATCAGCAGAAAGGCCATCGGCAGCGTATGAAACCGGAGGATACGCAGAAAGTACTCCCACTGGCTCCAGGCCTCGCGGTGCTCCATCGCCCAGAGCGTCACATACCCGTCCTGGATGCCCTGGACGCTCTCGGGATACGGCACCATGTCCGGATTCGGCATCCCCCACAGCGCATTCATTCCGGCGCCCAACGCCAGGAACATCAGCGTCACGGACGTGTAGAGGACCACCATGCGCATGTTCATGTAGGAATACACGAAGGTGATGCCCCCGATGATCAGCGGGACCGACCAGACGAGCTGGATGAGCGACAGACTGAGAATCGCCAGCGCCAGCACGCTGCACATGTAGTACTTGACCCAGGGCAACGGACGTTCGCCACGGTCGAACCGTCGGGCGACAGAGGAGCCGCTCAACATCAGCACGATACCCGGCAGAAACGCCGCCACCCCCAGCCGACACCCCGTCAGAAAGACGCGCGTCAGCGAACAGACGAGACAAATGGCGAAGGCGATCGACAGATAGAGCAGCGTCAGACTCAACAGACGATTGATGCCCGCCTCGCGACGGGCCATGAGTCGCTCGATGTCGTCACGATCCGCCTCACAGGCGGCGAATCTCTTCACAAAGCGCCTCCAAGTTCCCGAACCCAACTCGCCGTCGGACGAGCCTTGCGGAAGGTCTTGGCGAAGCCCAGCATGGATCTCGCACCGTCCGGCGAATCGTCAACCACGACCGACACCACGCACTCGCCGTCACTGCGGACCTCCCAACGCAACGAACGCCCGGGGGTCGCACCGATCAGCTCCTGCACGGCGACAGGAATCGCCGTCTGTCCGCGGCCGGTGATCTTGGTCTGCAATGCGTGCTTCATGATCTCACCTTTCCGACCGGACTCTTCGGGCCGACACATCTGAGTTTCGGGAAAAACCGCTTGAATTCCTCGGGACGCCGCGTCAGCAGGCCCTCGTGGCTCAACGCCGCCGCGCCGATCAGAAGCTTGGTGAACGGGATTTCGCTCACGCGATCACCCGTGGTCCTGACATACCGACTCCAGGCCATCATCACGGCGCCCGTATGGTCATGAGCTCCCTTCTGTGCGATGGCGATGCCGAGGCTCGCCAGGAACTTGTCCTGCAGCTCCTTCATGCCGCCGAACAACGGTCCGAGCTGAATGTATGCGACAGGCGAGATATAGAGCTCACCGAAAAGACGGTATTCGTCTATCAATGCCGCAGATGCCTTGCCATTGACGGCATCGCCCTCCAGAACGTCGACAATCAGTTCCAGGTCAACCAACCAGGTCATGTGATATCTTTTCTTCTACGGACTCGTCTCACACCCCTTGAGATGTCGTCCCGAACCTCTGTTCTCAATTTGGCTCAGGCCTTCAGGCTCGCACCCGTGGACGCATTGCCGACGAAGCGCGCGTAACGCTCCAGCCATCCGCCCTTGATGCGCGGCGACCACTTCTTCGCCTTCTTCGCGCGCGAGGCGATCTCCTTCTTGGAGAGCTTCGCGTTGATCGCGCGGTTCGGAATGTCGATCGTGATCTCATCGCCGTCCTTGAGGAGGCCGATGAGACCACCCTCGGCCGCCTCCGGCGAGACGTGTCCGACGCACGCGCCGTGGGTGGCGCCCGAGAAGCGCCCGTCCGTGATGAGCGCGACGGACTCGCCGAGGCCCGCGCCGATGATGTAGCTCGTCGGCGCCAGCATCTCCTGCATGCCCGGTCCGCCCTTCGGACCCTCGTAGCGGATCACCACGACGTGACCCGGCTTCACCTTGCCGCCGAGAATGCCCGCACAGGCCTCCTCCTGCGATTCGAAGCAGATTGCCTTGCCCGTGAAGCACATCATCGACGGCGCGACGCCGCCCTTCTTGACGACCGAACCCTTCTCCGCAAGGTTGCCCCAGAGGACCGCAAGACCACCGTCCTTCGAATAGGCGTTCGGGATCGTGCGGATGACGTCGTCGTCGGTGATCTTCGCCGCCTTGATCTGCTGGCCGAGCGTCTTGCCCGAAACCGTCTTGCAGTTGAGATGCAGGAGCTTCGCGGGCAGACGCTTCAGGATCGCCATGATGCCGCCCGCACGGTCGAGATCGGCCACGTGATAGTGTCCCGACGGCGAGAGCTTGCAGATGTACGGCGTGCGCGCCGACAGCTCGTTCATGCGCTGCAGCGTGAAATCGATGTCCGCCTCACGGGAAATCGCAAGCGTATGAAGCACGGTGTTGGTCGAGCCGCCCATCGCCATGTCGAGCGTGAGCGCGTTGTCCATCGCCTCTTTGGTGATGATCTCGCGCGGGAGCGGTCCGCCCTGCTTCGCCATCTGGACGATGCGCTTGGCGGACGCCTTATAGTGGTCGGCACGACGCGGATCGACGGCGAGGATGGTACCGTTGCCGGGAAGCGCGATGCCGAGGGCCTCGTACAAGCAGTTCATCGAGTTCGCCGTGAACATGCCCGAGCAGCTGCCGCAGCCGGGGCAGGAGGTCTCCTCGATCTTCTCGAGGTCCTTGGCGGAGATCTTGCCCGCGTTCTCGGCACCGACGCCTTCAAACACCGTGTTGAGGTCGGAATCCTTGCCAGTGAGCGGATGCTTGCCCGGCGCCATCGGACCGCCCGAGGCGAAGATCGTCGGGATATTCACGCGCAGCGCGCCCAGCAGCATGCCCGGGACGATCTTGTCGCAGTTGGGGACGCAGATGAGCGCGTCGAAGCAGTGGGCCTTCGCGATCGACTCGACCGAATCGGCGATCAGCTCACGGGACGGGAGCGAGTACTTCATGCCCGCATGGCCCATCGCGATGCCGTCGCAGACGGCAATCGTGTTGAACTCCATCGCGACGCCACCGGCCTCTTCGATGCACTTCTTGAGGTACTGGCCGACCTTGTTGAGATGGCAGTGACCCGGCACGAAGGACTCGTACGAGTTGGCGATGCCGATGAACGGCTTCTTGATGTCCTTGCGCTTCATGCCGCACGCGAAGTGCAGCGAACGATGCGGCGCACGCTCCTTGCCGGCCTTGACCTGATCAGAAATCATTTCTTCTCTCCCTTCTTGAAAATGTAAATCTTGTTCTCGTTGCCCGCGAGGAGGCGCCCGATGTTCGCACGGTGCTTGTAGATGACGAACGCCGCGATAAACGTGACGAGAATCGCCTGCGGAAGATCATGATAGCCCGCGCACCCGAGAATCGGGAACCAGATCGCCGTGCCGATGAAGGCCGCCGCGCAGCAGGACCCGAGCGAGATGTAGTTGGCGGCCGCGAAGAACAGGACGAACACAAGGAACGTAACGCCCATCAGCGCCGGCACAAGGCCAAACAACATGCCCGCACCCGTTGCCACACCCTTGCCGCCCTTGAACTTCATATAGGGCGTGAGCATGTGGCCGACCGCGCAGGTGACACCCACCGCGAGCGGAAGCCAGGAGAGGTCCGCGGCATACCGTTTGCACAGAAACGTCGGGACAAAACCCTTCATCATGTCGAGAAAGAGCGCGAGGAAGCCCCACTTCTTGCCGACCGTACGAAAGACGTTGGTCGCGCCGATGTTCTGAGAACCGACTGTGCGCACGTCGACGCCACGGGCCTTGCCAATCAGGAAGCCAAACGGAATTCCGCCGATGAGATAGGCCGCCAACAGCCAGGCGGCAGGTGTCAGGTAGTGTTGCATAATCAATATTATACCATTTTAATCTTCTTGCGAGGCATGTTGTAGTCTGTTCAATCGCTTCAAACCGTCGGATCGTCCCCGAACAGCCGGTTCAGGATCTGTTCCGCCGGCGTCACCGCCTTCTTCTGGTTGTTACACTCCTTACAGCACGGCACGCAATTGGAGCGCACCGACTTGCCGCCTCGGGCAACCGGAATCACGTGGTCCATCGTCAGGTTCTCCGCCCCGACCGTCTTTCCACAGTAATGGCACACGCCCTTCTGCAGTTGGGCGCGCCACCAGTCCGTCTGCCGCAGCGCCCGCGCCTTCTCGCGCTCGCGCTTCGAGTGCACCGGATCCGACTGAAAAGGAATGAAGTCATCCATCGTTATTCACTCGTCACGAATCACCATTTATTTCCCCTGCGCATGATCTTTTCCGATGAACTCGCAGGGGGCTTTCTTCGCGCAGAGACCGCGAACGAACTGAATGCCGTAGCAGACGTGCGAGGCGACGACACCAAGCGCCGTCAGCAACCAGGTGGGAATGCGCCAGGTGAACGTCGTCACCAGCAGGAGAACCAGATAGAGGGCCATCGGCGCCACGTAGGCTCCCATCGTCCAGACAGCGATTTCGCCCGGCAGGAGCCGTACAATCAGCAACGGCACCACGGCGAAGGACAGGCCGTACGCCACGAACAGCGTCGGAATGAAGTAGCTCAGGTGCAGGGAGTTCGAAGGATAGCGCTTGCAGAAATAGCCGCGGTGGAAGGCGTAGCGGCCGAGCTGGCGAAGGTGCGGACCGAACAACTTGCGCCGATGATGGTTCACCACCACCCAGGGATCGTAAACGATGCGCTTTGCGCGGTCGACGATGTCCTTGCAGAGAAGCGTGTCCTCGCCCGGCCAGAAATCGGTCCGATAACCGCCAAAGGAGTCGAGGAGGTCCTTGCGGACGAACAGGTTGCAGCTCGGGTAGTCATCGACGTCGCGACGGACGCCGCCCGCCTTGTAGCGATAGCGGTAATTGCCCGAGACGAGCAGATTGTCGTAGACGCGTCCGCCGACCTGCGCGAGGTAGCCGTCGTTCGGAGGCGTGACGCCTGGACCACCCACGCCGCCGATGGAAGCGTCGCCAAAATACTTAACCGCATACTCGAGCCAATGGACGTCCGGATACGCATCGTCGTCGATAAAGGCGATGATCTCGCCCTTCGCCTCCCGAATGCCGAGATTGCGCTTTTCGGCCGGGCGAACCTTGCCCGTGGCCAACACCCGCACCTGTCTGTCGGAGGGCAGACGGCTCACGTCGCCGTCATCCGGCAGGACAATGACCTCGAAATTGCGATACGTCTGCTCGGCAATGCCCTTCAGGCACTCCTGGAGCATCCAGCTGTCACCCGGACACGCGATGACGATCGACACGAGCGGATCGTGGTCGAGCTTCTGCGGAATCTCCGCCTTGGCGTAGTACTTCAGGACGCGCAGACGATAGAACACCGCCAGCGAATCGAGCGCCATCGTCTTGACCGTGTTGGCCTTGAGACAGCCGAACTTTTCGCCGAAACGGATGACGACCGGGGCCTCCGCGATCTTCGCCCCGCGCTGATGGGCAATCGACAGCAGCTCAAGGTCGAAGGCATAGGCCTTCACGAGCATGCGGCCGAGCGCCTCGCCCAGAACCTCGCGCTTGAACAGCTTCATACCCGTCTGCGTATCGGTAATGGGAAGCCCGACGAAGATGCGCACGAGCGTGAAATAGACCCAACTGACAATGCGCCGATGCCAGGGGTACTGAACGACGGAGTGACGATGACGCTTCGAGCCGACGACGATGTCGGCCTTCTTGTCCACCATCTGGTCGAAGAACCACGGCGTCTGCTTCGGATGAATGTCGAGATCACCGTCGAGAAGCATCACATATTCGCCCGTCGAGGCCTCGAAGCCAGCCCTCAGCGCCGAACCCTTTCCGCCGTTCTTCTCGCAGATCACGGGACGAAGGAGAATCGTTTGATCGGCTGAACGATTCGACCGTTTGATTTCTTCCGCAAACGCGAGGAGAACTTCCGCCGTGCCGTCAGTCGAACCGTCGTCGACGGGGATGAGTTCCGTACGGACGCCATGGGCGGCAAACAGCTCGGACGTTTCCTTGAGATTGGCGACAATCGTGTCCGCCAGATTATAGACAGGCATAACAATCGACAGGCGACCGTTTCCGACCGTCTCCCGTGTCAATGCCCATTTTTCCTCAAGCTTAATCATTAATACAGTATAGTATATCAAAAAACACACCCGCCCTCGGCAGGACGGGTGGTTGGCAAACGTCGTTTCACAGATGTTTACATGTTGCCGATCACGGCCTTGATGCGGCGGACGCCGGCCGAGGAGGCCTCTTCCTTCTTGATCTTGAAGGAACCGAGCTCCTTGGTGTTCTGGACGTGCGGTCCGCAGCAGATCTCCTTCGAGATGTCGCCGATCGAGTAGAGCGAGACCTGGTCGCCGTACTTCGCGCCGAAGAGCGCCATCGCCCCCTCGGCCTTCGCCTCTTCGACCGTGGTCATCTTCTTGGTGACCTCAATGCCCTCCTGGATCCACTCGTTGACGAGCTTCTCGACCGCGGCCTTCTGCTCGTCCGTCATCTTCTGCGGCCACGCGAAGTCGAACCTGAGACGCTCCGCCGTGATGTTGGAACCCTTCTGGTTCGCGGTTGGGCCGAGCACCTGGTGAAGCGCCGCGTGGAGGAGGTGCGTCGCCGTGTGCATGCGCGTCACCACCTCGGAGTTGTCCTGCAGGCCCGCCTTGAACGAGCCGGCGGACGTCGTGCGCGAAAGCTCCTGGTGCTTGAGGTTGGCCTCGTCGAAGCCCGCCTTGTCGACCGTGAGACCGTCCTTCGCCGCCATCTCGAGCGTGAGCTCGATCGGGAAGCCAAACGTGTCGTAGAGCTTGAACGCGGTCTTGCCGGAGATCTGGCTCTGGCCGTGCGCCTTGAGCTGCTCGGCCACCTTGTTGTACATCGCCTCACCCTTGTCCAGGGTCGCATTGAAGCGCTTCTCCTCCTGCTCGAGGTCGACACGACAGGTCTCGAGGTTCGCGGCGAGTTCGGGATAGACGTGCTGGTACTTCGCGCAGATGACCTCGGCCATCTTCACCGTGAAGCCCTGCTCGATGCCGAGCATGCGGCTGTAGCGGATCGCACGGCGGATGAGACGGCGCAGGACGTAGTTCGCGCCCACGTTGCCCGGCTTGACGCCGCCCTTCGGATCGCAGAGGATGAAGGTCGCCGTACGCATGTGGTCGGCGATGACGCGGCGGGCCTTGAGCGCCTCCTCGGCGGACATCGCCGCAACGGCCTCGGGCTTGGACAGATCGTCGATCGCCTTCATGATCGGCAAGAAGATCTCGGTGTCATAGACGGTCGGCGCGCCACTCATCATGCAGATCGTACGCTCGACGCCCATGCCCGTGTCGACGTTGTGACGCCCGAGCGGAACGAACTTGCCCTCTTCGTTCTTGTTGTACTGCATGAAGACATCGTTCCAGATCTCGATGTACTTGCCGCAGTGGCAGCCGGGATGGCACTCCGCGCCGCACTTCTCCTTGCCCGTGTCGATGAACATCTCGGTGTCGGGACCGCACGGACCCGTCGTTCCGGCCGGACCCCACCAGTTGTCCTCGCGCGGCAGGCGGAAAATCCGCTCATCGGGAATGCCGA
>CALZAJ010000049.1 GCA_945613785.1 uncultured Verrucomicrobiota bacterium
AGGGGGTCGTCGTGACGGACCCCAGAGCGACCTCGTCCGTGCCGTTGTAGACGACCGAAACGGCACCCGACCCGCCTTCAACGGGAACCTTGACCAGTACGGACCCGTCCCCCGAGACCGACGCGGACAACGTGCCGAACACCGTCGCCGTATCATCGACCGGAACGAACCCTTCCGTCGAAAGGAATCCGACATCGGCCATCGCCTTGTATTCGATCGACGCGCGAAGCGCCGAATCGGCCGTCTTCTTCAAACGGAATTCATCACCCTGCTGAGAGGCGCCAAGAAGCGAGAATGCGACGGAGCTCGCCTGCACTGTCGTCGACCTCGACAGAACAGGCTTCGTATCGCCGTTCACGTAGACATTGACGGTCGATCCATTGCAGACGACGTGGAAGTGGGTCCAGTTCGTCCTCACGTCCGGAACCGGTGCCGGCAAGGCTACGTCCCCCGAAGAGATGAACTTTGCCATTGTGGCAGACTGGCTCATCTCAAGGTACCAGCCCGTGGCGGCGTTCCAGGCGAGGCCCGTCTTCTTGGAGACGAAGGTCGTGTACTCGCCAGCCTGCGTCGGTTTCCTGAACCAGAGCGAACAGGAGAACGTGCCACCGACCTGATGAACCTCCTCGAAGTCAGGCGCGGTCATCGCCTTCGTCGTCTGCGCAGCCGGACTTCCAAAGGGTCCGGCGATGCCCGTGAAGTCGGCCCCCGTTGCATCGAGTCCGTGCCCCGTCGCATCGGGGGTCGTTTCGGACGCATCATGTGCGTTCAGATGCCAGACGCCGACATAACCGCTCCAGGTGTCCGCCGCGTTGAGGGCCTGCGGATTCACGGGTCCGCCGTAGCAGCAGGTCAGGACGGTCGAAGCCGTCAGCTCGGGCACCTTGACCCAGACGAGCAGCCCGCCCTCGGCGTCGGCCGAATCGATTTCGTGCGCGAGGACCGTTCCGGCCTCGTCAAGGAAGAGAAGATCGCGTCGGGCGGAATCAGAGAAGGAATCCAGGCTGAAATTGGGGAGGTCGGAGGAGAGTCTCACGAGCACGGGAACATCGGTCAGGGTCTCCTCTCCAAGTGCGGCGACGACATCCTCCGAGAGTCTGAACTCTGCGCGCCAGGTATAGTCAACGGCGCCGAAGGAGGGACTCAGCGACGTGCTGATCGAATGCTGCGAGCCGACCTCGTCCGTCAGGCCCTTCAGGTCATACCCTTCGGACGAGACGGGATCGGCGACCGCTGCGGACAGTGATAACATGACAGTTGACAGCGCGAGGAGCTTCCCCATGACGACATCCCTCCTTTTTCCAACGTACATGCCTCCATTGTAGCACACGCCGTCCGTGCGCCAAATACTCAAAAGAGTAAGAGGGGGGGGGTATGTCAGAATTCAACGGCCTTCGACAGATCCGGCACCAACGTGACGCGCTCACCAGCAGCAAGCGACGCGAAGCCAGGTTCCCGAACGATGGCGGGAAATTTCTGCGCATCGCAAATCACGTGAACCAGCGTCTCGCTGCCAAGCGGCTCGACGAAGTCGACCATCGCGGACACGCCCTTCTGTCCGTCAGACGCCTCGCCCTTGACGAGGCGGAGATGTTCGGGACGGAGTCCGACGATCTTCTCCGGGGACAGGATCCCGGCTGGGAAGAGATTCATCGGCGGCGTGCCGATGAAGCTGGCGACAAACGGATTGGCGGGCTTCTCGTACAGGGACAGCGGCGGAGCGACCTGCTGGATGCGGCCCTGGTTCATCACCACGATGCGTTCCCCCATCGTCATCGCCTCGGTCTGGTCGTGCGTGACGTAGATCATCGTCGCACCGAGCTGATGGTGAAGACGGATGATCTCCGCACGCATCTCGACGCGCATCTTCGCGTCCAGATTGGACAGCGGCTCGTCGAAGAGGAAGACCGCGGGCTCACGGACGATCGCGCGGCCGAGCGCGACGCGCTGACGCTGTCCGCCCGACAACGCCTTGGGAAGCCGCTTCAGGTAGTCCGTCAACCCCAGCGCGTCCGCGGCCGCGGACACACGGCGGTCGATTTCAGCCTTGGGGAACTTGCGGAGCTTGAGCGCGAAGGACATGTTCTCCTTCACGGTCATGTGCGGATAAAGCGCGTAGTTCTGAAAGACCATCGCAATGTCGCGGTCCTTCGGCGGAAGATTCGTGACGTCCTTCCCGCCGATCGTGATCGTTCCGCCCGTCGGGAGCTCCAGACCCGCGACCATGCGCAACGTCGTCGACTTGCCACAACCCGACGGACCCACCAGAACGAGGAATTCCCCGTCCTTGATAGAAAGGTTGAATCCATCCACCGCCGGCTTGTCGCCACGTGAATAGACCTTCGTCACGTTACTGAGTACAACTTCCGCCATCGGTTAGGTATTATATCAAAATAACTTCTTCGGGCTAATCCGCCCGTTCTTCACGTGAACGGACGCGTGAGAGGAAGCGAAGGTGAAGCATCACGGGGAGGATGGTGACGACGTTGCAGATGACGTCGGAGACGGGCATGCAGAGCCAGATGGCAAACGGCTTGTCGTCGAGGAAATGCGGCAGGAACCAAATGATCGGCAACATGACGACACCCTGTCGGAGCATCGAGAGCGCAACGGCCATCCAGGGACGTCCGATCGCCTGGAAGTAGGTGGTCGCGGTGATATTGATCGAGATGCACCAGATCATGCAGTGCGAAAGTTGCAGGTCATGCGCCGAAAGTGCGATGAGCGCAGACTCCTGAGAATCGACGAACAATCGGGCGATCCAGGTCGGGAACGGCGGAACGACCTGGATCACGAAAGCGACGAACGTGAGGACGGACGTCGTCCAGAAGCCAAGCTTGAAGGCATCCAGCACGCGACGGTAACGGCGCGCGCCCCAGTTGTAGCCGAGGATCGGCTGGAGACCCTGCTGACAGCCCAGGACCGGCATGATGATCAGGATCAGGGCCGCACTGAAGACGCCCAGCGAGGCGATTTCGGCCGTACGCGCCGCCTCATCCGGAATCCACTTCGTGAAAGCCAGCTGCAGGGACGCGACAATGACGGCACTCATCAGCTGCTGCAGGAACGGCGCGAGGCCGATGGACATGGCCCGGACGAAGAGACGGGGATAGATCCAGACGCGGCGCAGACGCAGGCGGACCGCGGTCTTGCCGCGCCAGTAGTAGCCGAAGGCCCAGAGACAGGAGAGGGCCATGGCGATGTTCGTCGCCCAGGCCGCGCCAGCCACGCCAAGGGACGGAATGGAGAACGAGAAATTGAGAATGGAAATTGTGGGGGTGCCAAAGATCAAGAGCGGATCGAGCACGATATTGACGCCGAAGCCGACAACCATGCAGAGCATCGAACGGATTGCGCCGCCTTCGGCCCGCTGGAGCGCGGAGAGACCGAACGCAAGATGAGAGAAGATGTGCGAGGCGAGGATGATTTGCAGGTAGGTGCGGGCCGCCTCATAGGCCTCGGCCGTCACCTGGTCCGCACCGCACCAGGCAAGCACGCGGTCGAGGTTCAGGTAGATGAGCGGAATCAGGACGGCGTACAGGGCGATCTTGAGCGCGACGGTCTGCCCGACCAGTTTCTCGCACGTCGTCTTGTCCCCTTCTCCCAGCTTGATCGAAAGGACGGCGGAGTGTCCGACACCGATGAGCGGACCGAACGAGACAAGCAGCATCATGACCGGCATCGCCAGCTGCACGCCCGCCATGGCGTCCACGCCGCAGCCGTGTCCGATGAACGCGCGGTCGATGACCGCATAGAGGGCGTTGAGGCTCATCGCCAGCAACGCCGGCCAGGAGTACTTGAAAAGCAAACGGCCAAGGGTCCCCTTGGCCATTTCCTCGATCTCACTGTCCTTTCGCATCGATGCTTAAAACACGATACGGACGTTCGGCAGCGCCTTGCGGATGCGCGCCATTTCCTCGGCGGACAATTTGAGGTCGCCCAGCTGAAGCGTCGCGAGATTCTCCCACGCCGAAAGATTCTCCGGCAGCTTCGTCACCTGCGTACGGGAGAACGAAAGATTCAAGAGGCCCTTCTTCTCCGCAAGCCATGCCGGAACTTCCTTGATCGGATTGCCGGAAAAATCGACATCCGTGAGCGACGGAAGATTCTTCAGGGCCTCAGGGACCTCGGGAAGAAGGTTGTTCGCCAGATAGAGACGGCGAAGGTTCGACAGCGCGGAAAGATCAGGCAGCTCGGTCAGGCGATTGCCGTTGAGACGCAACCACTTGAGACCCGTGAAAGACGCGAGTGCGGACACGTCCGTCAACGCATTGCGGTCGAGATTCAGATAATCAAGCTTTTCGGGCGCGAGAGTCGAAACCAACGCGGAGAGATTCGTCCAGGAACCGTTCGAACGGGCACCCCGAGACGCTACCTCTTCCGGTTCGCACGCCACGGTGAAGACGCGGCCCTTGGTCAGGACGTCTTCGAGGGTCAGGACCTCCAGGCCCTGTTCCTTCAGATAGACCCGGTTTTCCGGCGCCACCTGCGTGTACGCCGGAACCGGTTCCTTGAAGCAACCGAAAAGGCAAATGGAGAATGTAAAATGTAAAATGTAGAATGAAGGACGTTTGAGCATCTTCACAAGATCCTTACCCATTCCCCATTCTCCATGCTCCATTTTCAATTCTCCATTTTCCATTTACATTGCCGCCGCGGCGATGATGCCGGCGAAGTCGGCCGCCTTGAGGGCCGCGCCGCCGATGAGGCCGCCGTCGATGTCCTTCTTGGCGAGGAGCTCGGCCGCGTTGCCCGGCTTCATGGAGCCGCCGTACTGAATACGGACCGTCTCGGCCGTCTCGGCGCCGACGAGCTTCGCGAGCGTCGCGCGGATGAGAGCGTGGACTTCCTGCGCCTGATCAGGCGTCGCGGTCTTGCCGGTGCCAATCGCCCACACGGGCTCGTAAGCGATGACGAGCTTCGCGCAGTCGGCGGCAGTGACATCCTTGAGGCCGACGTTCATCTGACGCTCGATGACCTCGTTGAGCTTGCCGGCTTCACGCTCCTCGAGCGTCTCGCCGATGCACATCATGACCGTGAGGCCCGCGGCGATCGCGGCGCGCGTACGGAGGTTGACCGTCTCGTCGGTCTCGCCGAAGTACTGGCGGCGCTCGGAGTGGCCGGTGATGACGTAGTTGCAGCCCGCGTCGACGATCATGCCCGTGGAGATCTCGCCCGTGTACGCGCCCGACTCCTTCCAGTGGCAGTTCTCGGTACCGATGCCGACCTTCGTGCCCTTGGCGGCCTCAACGGCGGCCGGGACGTCGATCGCAGGCGTGCAGCACACGATTTCGACCTTGTCACCATACTGAGCGGTCGCCTCGGCGACAGCCTTGATCAGAGCCGCGGTCTCCGACGGCTTGACGTTCATCTTCCAGTTACCAGCGATGATTTTCTTACGCATTTTATTTGTTCTCCTTAAATTGACGGACCTTGACGCCCGCGTCCTTGAACATCTTCTTGACCGTATCAAGGAACGAATAGTCGCCGCCATAGACGACCTCCTCGATGCCGGCGTTCACGATCAGCTTCGCACAGGTGAGGCACGGCGAGATCGTGACGTAAATGGTGGAGCCCTTCACGGCCGCACCATGAAAGGCAGCCTGGCAGATGGCGTTCTGCTCGGCATGCACGCACAGGCACTCATCGAGATGCGTGCCGCTCGCGACCTTGCCCGAGCAACGCGGACAACCGCCCTCGAAGCAGTTCTTCGTGCCGTGCGGCGTGCCGTTGTAGCCGGACGAAAGGATATGACGGTCCTTCACGATCACCGCCGCAACATGACGACGCGAGCAGTTCGACCGCTTCGCGACGACATTCGCGATCTCCATGAAGTACTCGTCCCAACTCGGACGCGGATCTTTGACTTTTTTAGCCATTGACGATTAGTATATCAAATTAGACGCGTTAAGTGGCAAAAAACAAGACAAACCGCCCTCACCGCGGCAGACCGCGATACCGCTCGAACAAGGCGTTCAACCGCTCGTAGACGCGGCGCTTCTTCTCCTCGCGGTTCTGAGCCGCGGCGCCAAACCGGGACATCGGCGGAAGAATGAGGTCTATGTCCGTACCGGCGCCGCGCAAGACGCCGTCTTCGAGCGCCTGCCCGAAGAAACCGCGCGTCTCGACCTCGCGCAGGTTTTCGCTGGAGATGAGCTCGGACAATTCGCGCTCCTGTTCCGCCTGCACGAACTGCACCCACGCATCGGCAACATCGCCCGTCTGCGCGTTGAGCGATTCCACGAAGCGCTGGATCAGTTCCTTCTTGCTGCGAAGCTGGACGGAGCTGCCGATCGCCTTGTCAATGGCAGCCTTGATCTCCTTGTTCAGCGCATTCTCGTCATGATAGCGCTGGACGAGCATCAGGATGTAGTCGATGTTGACGTCGACCTGGCGCACAAGCTCCATCTCGAACTCGACGCCGTCCAGGATCGAGGCCTTCTGGCTCTGCACGACAGGCTTCCACTTATCATGAAGGTCGAGATAGACGCTCTGGTAGTCCTGGAGCTCCCCTTCGCCGATCTGCTCGTGTCCGGCGAACTGGTCGAAGGCGGAGAGGATATTCTTCAGGCGGAGGACCTGTCCGTAGAGCTTAATGAAGTCGCGTTCGTTCTCCTCGCCGACGATCGGCTCGCCCAGGGGGAACCGTTCCTTCAGCTCCGCGATCAGCTGCAGCCAGCCCTTCACTTCACGCCCCTTGCCGTCGGCATAGCCGTTCATGTACTCGGTGAAGGTGCGCACGAGAACGAGTCCGCGGGCGTCCTTGTCGCCGAACAGCGAAAGCGCCGCGTCCGTCTCCTGCTGGAGATCTCGGAAGCAGATGATGTTGCCGAAGCTCTTGACCGAGTTGAGGATGCGGTTCGTGCGCGAGAACGCCTGGATGAGTCCGTGCATCCGAAGCCGCTTGTCGACCCAGAGCGTGTTGAGCGTCGTCGCATCGAAGCCCGTCAGGAACATGTTGACGACGATCGTCAGGTCGACCTGGCGCGTCTTGATCTTCTCGGACAGGTTGCGGTAGTAGTTCGCGAACTGGTCGCCGTTCGTCGAAAAGTTCGTGTCGAACCAGCTGTTGTAGTCCGCGATCGCGCTCTCCAGGAACTCGCGGTCGCTGGACGAGAGCTGACTCGGGTCGCCGCCCGCATCGAGCGCACCGTCCTCGGGATCGTCCTCGTTCGCGCAATAGGTGAAGATCGTCGCGACCTTGAGCTGCTTCGCACCCGGCTCGGCCATCTGCCGCCTGAATTCCTCGTAGTAGGCGCGCGCCATAGGAATCGACTGCACAGCCATCATCGAGTTGAAGCCGAGGACACGCTGTCCCTTGAGGTTATAGCTCTTGTTGCGGATCGTCTTGTCGTCGAAATGCGTGAGGATGTACCGCACGACTGCCGCAATGCGGTCCTTGTGCAGCAGCACCTCGTCCGTATCGATGGCGGTGACCTCGCTGTCCTTCACCGTCTCCTTCATCTTCACCGTGTTGACGGTCTCGATGTGGAACGGCAGCACGTTGCCGTCCCGAATCGCGTCGACGATTGTGTAGGCGTGAAGCTGCTCGCCGAACGCCTGGGGCGTCGTGCGGAAGAACGGATTCCCCGAGCCCGCGTTCGCCGCGAAAATTGGCGTCCCCGTAAAGCCGAAGATGTGGTAGCGCTTGAACGACTTGACGATCTTCTGATGCAGCTCGCCGAACTGCGACCGGTGGCACTCGTCGAAAATGATGACCGTCCTGCGGCTTTCGGCACCCTTGGGCAATCCGCGTCCGCAGAGGAGTCCGAGCTTCTGGATTGTCGTAATGATGATCTTCGCCGCGGGATCTGTGAGCTGACGCTCGAGGATGGCCGTATTCGCATTCGAGTTCGCGGCCCCCTTCTGGAACTTGTCGTATTCGCGGATGGTCTGGTAGTCGAGGTCGCTGCGGTCCACGACGAACAGCACCTTGTCCACCTCGTCCATACGCGCGGCGAGCGTCGCCGTCTTGAAGGACGTGAGCGTCTTGCCACTGCCGGTCGTGTGCCAGATGTAGCCGCCGCCCTTCACCGTGCCTTCCCACCTCTGGTTGACGGCCGTGACGATGCGCTGGAGGATGCGCTCCGTGGCGGCAATCTGATAAGGACGCATCACCATGAGAAGACGCTCCTCCGTCCAGACGCAGTAGCGCGTCAGAATGGCGAGAAGCGTATGCTTGCTCATAAAGGTGCGGGCGAAGCCGTAGAGGTCTTCGATCGGACGGTTCTCGCCGTCGGCCCACCAGCTCGTGAACTCGAATGAATTGCTCGTCCGTTTGCGAAGCGGCGCAGGACTCCCCGTGCGGGCGCGCAGGATGTGCTCGCGGATGTGCTGATAGCGCGTCGTGTTCGAGTAGTACTTCGTATGCGTGCCGTTGGAAATGACGAAGACCTGGACGAAGCCGAAGAGGCCCGTCCCCGACCAGAAGCTCTCGCGGATATAGCGGTTGATCTGGTTGAACGCCTCGCGAATCGCCACGCCCCGCCGCTTCAGCTCGCAATGAACGAGCGGAATGCCGTTGACGAGAATCGTGACGTCATAGCGGTTCTTGTGCAGCCCGTCGTCCGTCTCGTACTGGTTGATGACCTGCAGTGCGTTATTGTGGATCTGCGCCTTGTCGAGGAGCTTCACGTTCTTGGTCGTGCCGTCCTCGCGACGCAGCACCTTGACGAAGTCCTCCTGGATCGTCTCCGCCTTGTCCTGAACCGACAACCGCTCGTTGGCGAAATGCGTTGCGAAAAAGACTTCCCACTCACGGTCGGTGAAGGTCATGCGGTTGAGCCGCTCGATCTGCGCACGCAAGTTGGCGACAAGCTCGCCCTCGGTGCGAATCGGCAGATAGGTGTAACCCTGCTCGCAGAGGATCGAGATGAAGCGCTTCTCCAGCGCCGCCTCGCTCTCGTAGAGGAGCGGATTGCGATCGCTCTCGACAGGAGTATAGCTCCCGACGACCGTATAGCTATCCGTTTCGGCAACGAGCGTGTAGTCTATCATGTGAGTTGAGAGTTGAGAGTTGAGAGTTGAAAGTTGAAAGTTGAAAGTTGAAAGTTGAAAGTTGAGAGATATTAGAGGCCGTTTTCACGTGCTGTCTTTATAATTGACGTTAGCATGCGCTTTAACTCAATACAATCAGCAATCAGCGAACCGTATTGATCAGTGTCAATGTATTCGGTATCATGCAAGAGATCAAGCCAATAGAGAGTTTCGTTGGACTCCTTGAGGGCAATACCTAGCTTTGAAACGAAATCCGCACGACTCTGTCCTTCCTGCCCTTCACGGACATTCGCACCAATGCTCGTACCGCACCGCAGTACTTGCCTACTTATTACGAATTCAGACTTTGTCCTTAGAAGGTATTGATACAGCTTAACAATACGGACTGCAAACGCATAGCTCTTATCTGCAATCGGGCTTTTCATAATCAACTCCCAACTCTCAACTCTCAACTCCCAACTCTCAACTCAAGAAGCTTGTCGCGGTAATACGCATACTGCTTCTTCCGCGCCGCAATCTCCGCCGGCAAGCCCGAAGTCAGGTCATTGCATAGCCGATCAAACCGATCAAGAATCGAAACAATCCGCCGCTGCTCCGCCAGGGGCGGGAGAGGGATGG
>CALZAJ010000050.1 GCA_945613785.1 uncultured Verrucomicrobiota bacterium
GTACCCCTGATGCTGGTTAGTCGGTTCGCGGCGAGGAACGAGCCGCGCAACCGACCCATTACCCCCAACCACTTGAATTAAATCCACAATTAGTGGTATAATCATAAACATGATTACATTGGTTATTGGTGTTCTATTGGGTTGCGGCACTGGCGCAGGCCTTCATTATGGCTGTGACTGCGGTTGGGGCTGGAGCATGACGCTCGGTATCGTCGCTTTTGGTGCCTTTCAGGTCATTACGGGGCTATTCCTTCGCAAGAAGGTCATGGCCGATATGCAAGGCGTTCAGCTGATCATGGTGGAAGGCCAGAAGAAGCTGCAGGCCAAGATAGCGCGTTGGCAGTTCCGTCCGCCGAGCAGCGTTCAGGCCGCCCAGAAGGAAATTGCCGATGATACGCGCGTTTTCGTCAAGGAAGCGCTGGCTCAGACGGAGGTCCTCCGCAAGTATCGTCTCTGGGTTCCGATGATTGATCGTCAGATGGCGACGGCGCAGCTCCAGCTCTGCTGGATGATCAAGGACTTCAAGCGGGTGGACGAGCTCATGCCCAAGGCGATGCTGATAGAGCCGACGATGGTGGCGATGAAGTTGGCCCGCATGCAGATGAACGACGCGCCGATCAAGGACATCACGAAGGTCTACGAGAAGGCGGTCTCGCGTCTCAAGTACAACCAGAACGTCCTGCTGGCCGCGTGCTATTCCTGGATTCTCGTGAAGCGCGAGTTGATCGATGAGGCGTTCAAGGCCTTGACGGCTGCGCTCAAGAACAGCGACAACGAGACGCTCAAGCAGAACCACGAGCACCTGATGAACAATCGCGTCGCGCACTTCAGCAACTCGGGTCTCGGAGACCAGTGGTATTCCCTGCTCCTTGAGGAGCCGAAGGTTCGACAGCAGCGTCCTCGTTCCGTCTATCGGTGAGAGCTGGTCGTCTCAGTTTGAAGACACGCGGGCTGTTATGGCAAAGAAGGCGATAGTTTTGGCGGCGGGGCTAGGGACGCGTCTGCGTCCGTTGACAGGTGTCACACCTAAGCCGCTGATGCCGGTCTGGGGCGAGCCGATGCTGGCGCGTATCGTCAATCTGCTTCGTTCCTGGGGTGTCGATGACATTGTCGTCAACTGCCATTATCTCCATGAACAGGTCGAGGCCTGGTGTGCGGCGAATGGCTGCCGCGCGAGCTACGAACCTGAGATTCTCGGGACCGGCGGTGTCTTGAATCCGCTTCGCGATTGGATTGGCGACGACGAGTTCTATCTTGTGAACGGCGACATTGTCGTTGAAGGGCTTGACCGTTATCCGTTCCCGCCGAAGACCTTTGAGACCTGTGAGGTCGGAGCCGAGGTCATCGCGTCCTGTCTGGTGACCGTTGAGGGTCCGCGCACGATCGAGGTGGAGCCCGAGTCTGGTTTCGTGACCAACTGGAAGAGTGAGGACGCCGGCTTCGAGGGGACTTTCACCTACTGTGGACTTGCCTTGCTCAAGCCGGCGATTCTCGACTATGTCGAGCCGACGGGCTTTTCCACCATCGTGCAGGCCTATGAGCGTGCGATGATGGACGGCAAGTTCGTCCGTGCCGTGGAGCCGAAGGACCTGATGTGGACCGATGCGGGAACGATTGCGACCTACATCGATCTCAATCGCGACGGGGCGGACAATGCGTTCGCCGACTTCCCTCAGCTCAAGGAGGCCTTTGCCGCGGTTCCGTCCGCGACGGGCGACATCGAGTTCCTGGGTGCCCGTGGCAGCGACCGTTGCTTCTTCCGGAAGGGCGCGGCCCTTGCGATCGTCTACGATGATTCCAAGCGTGGCGAGAACGCCCGCTACGCCGGTCATGCGAAGTGGTTGAAGGCTCAGGGCGTTGCCGTGCCGGAGATTCTTGCGGACCTCCCGGCGATCAAGACCCTGGTTATGGAGCATGTTGGCTCGACCGATCTCCTGGCGCGTCTCGGCAAGCCTGGCGTCGATCGCATCGGCAGCTATTTGCCCGTCGTCGAGGCGCTGGCGAAGTTCAACGGACTGCTTTCCGACGCCATGCCGGCTCTCGAGCCGAAGTTCGGCGCCGATCTCTGGAAGTGGGAGCGCGAGCTGTTCAAGGAACATTGTCTGGGGACGCGTTTCCAGATGGAGTGTCCGGCGGACGTCGAGCGGGAGCTTCAGCGCGTCGCCGACTTGCTTGAGCAGGAGCCGAAGGCGCTTGTCCATCGCGATTTTCAGTCCACGAACGTGATCTGGAAGAACGATCGGTTCTCGTTCATCGATTTCCAGGGCATGCGTGAGGGGCCTGCGGTCTACGACCTCGCGAGTCTTCTCTACGATCCCTATGTGAAGCTGTCCGAGACCGAGCGGCGGGCGTTGGCCGGTGCCTATGGCAAGGCGTGCGGACGCATGGACATCCTCAAGGTCCTTCCGTTTGCCGCGGTCCAGCGTCTCTCGCAGGCATTGGGTGCATACGGGCGTCTCGCGTCCGTCGGCCAACCCCAATTCTCGAAGTATGTTCTGCCGGCCCTGGAGAATCTCCTGGCGGCGGCGGATGAGGCCGGCCTCGATGCGGTCGGCGCGTTGGCGGAAGATCTGATTGCGCGCGAGGAGCATGCCCTCGCGCATTCCCATGAAGGACATGCCTGCGGCTGCGGGCATCATCACGATTCTCGCGCATGAACGCCGTCCGCACATTCCTTGCACGAATCCGGAAGACGGGCGTCAAGCGTCCGGGGTCCGTGAAGACGGTCGCGATGGGTCGCGAACGCGAGTTCGAGGCGTGGGACATCGGGGACGACACCTACATCTTCGAGCGTGGCATCCAGATGCACCTGGCGGAGCATCCGAGCGTTCTGATGGTGCCGAAGGAGGATCTCAAGCGTCGGGCCAAGGGGTGGGTGCTGACGATGACCACGGGCAACCATTCCGTGGCCGCGTTTCCGCTGTTGGACGGACGCTTCTGGAAGTTCTCGCGTCTGCCGTCGATGAAGCGTGGCGACGTGCTGATGCACTGCATTCTTTGTGCGAACGTCGTCAACGGGACAATCGAGATCTCCCAGCGCGAGGTTCCGTCCAAGCGTCTCTTCAAGACGGACAAGTGGCTGCTCGGTCCGGCGGGCTTTTCCCTGGCCGACATCGTGATGGGCGAACGCAACGACCAGACGCTCGATTACTACCGCCGTCTTGGACAGGAATGGCGTGTGAAAGCGCTCGCCTGGAGCGAGAACGACATGCGCGTGGCGCTGGCGGCCGCGAAGAAGCGCATCTCGTCGAAGATCGTCTACTATCACTCGATGAAGGGCGTCCATTTCCTTTCCTTCGCCGAGTTCAAGCGCTTTGCAGCGCTTGCGCAGACGGATCCGGACGCCTTCGTGAAGGCCTTGCGCGAGATGGTGAGCGTCTACGAGAACAACCAGTACTCGTTCACGCGCATGCCGAAACACCGCGGCCACCACGAGATCGAGCTCTTCGGTCTGCGCCGGGGTCTGGCGCTGGAGAAGCTCGTCCCCGAGCTCGAGAAGCTCATGGAGGCGATCGTGCTCGGGCGCGTCGGGCAGCTGGGCGTCATCCAGAAGATTGAGGAGATCACGGCGCTTTACGAATCGCTGCTGACGAGTGCCGACCTTGCGGACGAGACGAGCAAGACGTTCACCGAGACGCTTTACATGTATATCACCGGCGAGATCTACTCGGTCGTCGGCGAGGGGTCCACCCCGGCGTTCGACGACCGTCGCACGGCCTTGCCGGGCGCGACCTTTGTCGAAGGCCGTCCGGTCTATCATCCCGGTACGGACGACCGAAGCGAAGTGCTGTTGTCGAACATCCGCGGCCAGATGAGCAAGGACGAGCAGATCGAGTACGCGAACGTCTATGAGTTGCATGGCGAGGAGGAGGATGTTCCGCTCGGCCATGGCAAGACGCGCGAAATCGTCTACAAGACCAACCGTGACCCGATGGAGCACAGTATGGTCGAGAAGCGTCTGTCGATGGCCAAGAAGGGGTATTCGAGCTACATGCTCGCCCGCATTCAGGCCTTCAAGGCCCTGGGGATCTCGCTGGCGAACTACCGCATCCTGCGCCGTCGCGCGAACACGGGGCACCGGCCGATGGACTTCTTCATCCGCAACCGACTCGAAGGCGAGCCGATGGACGCGATCCCCGCGAACTATTTCTGCAGTGCGGACGACTCGACCGTCGAAGAGAAGGAGGTCGTGCTCGCACTGGCCCAGCTGATGGGCGATGCCGCGGCGCAGAACATGGCGATGAAGAAGTTCGATCCGAAGACGAAATCTCCGCATTTCGGCGTCGGCAAGGAGATCTATGCGTTCGAGTACGACATCATGGCGGGTCGCATCGTCCCGAAGTCCGTCTCGACCTGTTCGATTCGCGGCGGCTTCGGCTGGCCGTGTCTCGATCATGACGATGAGAATCTCCAGCGGATCGCGAACTTCTATCTCGCCTACTACGCGCATGCGCTGAAGATCTACCAGAAGCAGCACAAGGTGACGATGCTGGAGGTGGCGGAACGTTTCATGGAGGGCTTCGAATACCGCACGCATGCGATGGAGTGGGAGCTCTCCGTCATGCGTGACAAGTTCGAATCCTTCAAGCCCGTGCTGCCGCCCGGTTACGGATTTGACAAGAAGTGGCGCTTCATCCTCTGGTCGCTCGAGCGACAGGAGCGCCGTTTGCCCATTCTCAGGAAGATGTTCTTCCATAAAGTGGAGCTCATGGAAAATGAAGACATACGGAATAATCCCGAGTAGGTTCGGGTCCAGTCGTTTCCCTGGCAAGCCGCTCGCCATGCTGGCGGGCAAGCCCCTCGTGGCGTGGGTTGTCGAGGCCGTCAAGAAGGCCAAGACTCTCGATGAAGTCCTTGTCGCGACCGATGATGCGCGTATCTGCGAGGCCGTCGAGTCCTATGGCGGCAAGGCCGTGATGACGCCGTCCGAGCTTCCGTCCGGAACGGACCGCATCGCCTGTGCGGCAGGGGATTTCGCCGACGATGACATTCTCGTCAATATCCAGGGCGATGAACCGCTTATCGATCCTCAGCTGATCGACGACCTAGCTCTCAAGCTGAAGCTCAACGCCAAGTGGGACATGGCGACCGCCGTGACCCCGATCAAGTCCGTCGCCGACTATCAGGCGAAGACGGTCGTCAAGGTCGTCCTTGACCGCGACGACGGCGCGATGTACTTCTCGCGCGCCCCGATTCCGTGCGATCGCGATCATGAGGCGGACCTCGCGTTCGGTCTCTATGTCCGCCATCTCGGCATCTACGCTTACCGCGGCAAGTTCCTCAAGCGCTACATTGCTGAGCCGCCGTGTGCGCTTGAGCAGACGGAGAAGCTCGAGCAGCTCCGTGCGCTCTGGATGGGCGCGAAGATCGCCGTCGTGAGGACGGAGGATGAGGGTGTGGGGGTGGACACTCCCGAGGACGCAGAACGTGTTGCAAAGATTCTCGCAGATCGCGCGTTGTGAGCGGCGGGCGATTGTTCGCCGGGCTTTCATCAACTCGCTGCCCGTCCTGATGGGCTACACGACGATGGGGTTCGCCGCGGGCGTGCTCTTCGCCGTGCAGGTCGAGGCCTCTTGCGCACCGGTGTGGGAGTTCTTCCTCGCCGCGCTCGTCATTTCCGGGACGATGAGCTTCGCCATCGTCCCTGCCATCGTGTCCGGAACCTCGATCTGGGGGATTGCGCTGCTGACGCTGGGCATCAATTTCCGTTATGCCTTCTACGGCTTCTCGATGCTCAAAAAGTGGCGCGGCATTCCGTTCGTGCAGAAGTGGTTCCTGATTCATTCGCTGGCGGACGAGATCTATGCGTTGGACGTCGGCTGCAAGTTGAAGGATCCGCTCAAGAACCGGTTTTATTGCCTTTGGAACCATGGCTTCAACGCCTCCTACTGGATCCTCGGATCGGTGACGGGTGCCATCGCCGGTTCCGAGCTTCCCATTCCGTCCGAGGGTATCGAGTTCGCCATGGTGGCGCTCTTCCTTGTCATTTTCACCGATCAGATGAAAGGCCTCTTGAAACGTCATGACTAGTCAGATCGTCTATCTCGTCGGCGTCGTCGCCGCGGCCTGGGCCGTCACCTTCCTGCTGAGGGCCTTCCCGTTTCTTCTGTTTGCGGGCAAGAACCGCGAACTCCCGCCGGCGGTCGAGCGTATTGCAGGCTACATTTCGCCGGTCATCATCGCGGGACTGATCGTCTATTCCTACTACGGACTCTACACGGCGAAATATTTCGTCCCTGCGACGGACTGGGCCTGGCCGGTCCTGGCTGGCGTCCTGACGGTCGGACTTCAGCTCTTGAAGGGCAATCCGCTCGCGAGCATTCTCGCCGGCACGATTCTCTACATGTGCCTGATCGGTCTCACGGGCTGTGCCTCGGTACCGGTCGAGACGCTTCACTCTTCGCCGGCAAAGCCACTCATCCACATCACGAACAGCGGCATCCGCTATCGCGGCCGCACGGTGTTCCCCGCCGATGTGCACACGTTGCTCGAGCGGGACGGCGTGCCGAAGTCCGAGAACCTGCACGTGCTGGTCGATGAAGATTCCCTTGACCCGCACGCCGTGTGGGTTTTCACGCACAACTACCTCAACCGCTATGGCTACACCAAGGTGCTGCCTTCGCGCGGCGGCCGTCGTGGCGTTTCGACCAGTGAATGGACGAAAGAGGAGGAACGTCTGCGGGATATCTACAGGAGGAGCTCCCGCCGATGAGCAAGCAGGAAATCAAGGCGCGCATCGACGAACTGCGCAAGCTGATTGAGAAGGCGAACCGCGATTACTACGATCTCGCGCAGCCGACGGTCGGTGATCGCGACTATGACCTCTGGGAGCAAGAGCTCCTGCGACTCGAGGACGAGAATCCCGAGTTCAAGGACGAAGCCTCGCCCGTCCGCAAGGTCGCCGGCGGCGTCACCGAGGGCTTTGCCAAGGTCACGCACAATCCGCCGATGCAGTCCTTGGACAAGACCCACGCCAAGGGCGAACTCGCCGATTTCGACGCCTTCATCCGCAAGACGATTTCGGGCTTCACTTACGTTGTCGAACCGAAGGTCGACGGCATTTCGTTGTCGCTCCGCTATGAGAACGGACGCCTCGTGCAGGCGGCGACCCGTGGCAACGGAGTCATCGGGGACGACATCACCGCAAACGCGGCCACGATCGCGTCCATTCCAAAGACCCTGCCGGCCGACGCCCCGCAGTCCTTGGAAGTCCGTGGCGAGGCCTACATGACGCGCGAGGGCTTCGTCGAGCTCAACGCCCGCCAGGCGGCGGCCGGGCTCGAGGAATTCGCCAATCCGCGCAATGCATGCGCCGGCTCGCTTAAGCAGCTTGATTCCCGCGTGACCGCATCGCGTCCGCTCGATGTCGTCATCTATAACGCGGGCGGCACGGGGTGCGATGTTTTCGCCTCGCACTCCGAGATGATTGCCGCGTTCCGTCAGTGGGGCTTCCCCGTGGCGCCGTGGTCAAAGTACGTCAAGACACTCGAGGAGATGTCTGCGGCGATTGACGAGCTTCAGGAGCTTCGACATACCTTTAGCTTTGAAATCGACGGCGCGGTCATCAAGATCGACGAGCGTCGGTTCTACGATGTCCTCGGAGCGACCGCGCACGGTCCCCGCTGGGCGCGTGCCTACAAGTACGCGCCCGAGCGTGCGGAGACGATCGTCGAGGCGATTACCGTCCAGGTCGGGCGCACGGGCATCCTGACGCCAGTTGCCGAGCTTCGTCCGACGGACCTCGCGGGTTCCACGATTTCCCGTGCGACGCTGCACAACGCCGACCAGATCGTCCGTCAGGACATCCGTATTGGCGACCACGTCTGGCTCGTCAAGGCCGGCGATGTCATTCCTGCGATTGATTCCGTCATCACAGAAAAGCGCACGGGCGCCGAGAAGGTCTTTGAGATGCCGACGGTCTGTCCCGTCTGCGGTGGTGCGGTCGAACGGTTGGAGGGCGAGGTGGCGACACGGTGCGTCAATCCTGCCTGCCCGGCGCAGTTGCAGCGACGGCTTGAGCATTTCTGCTCGCGCAACGCGCTCGATGTGAAGGCGTTGGGCGGACGCATTGCGGATGTGCTTGTCGAGAAGGGCATCGTGAAGGATCCTCTGGACCTCTTCTCCCTTGACTATGAGGGACTCCGCCGGCTGGATGTCGGCGAAGAGGGTCAGGTCCGCCGTTTCGGCAAGAATGCGGACAACATGCGCGTTGCGGTCGAGGCCGCGAGGAAGATGCCGCTTGACCGCTGGCTCTTCGCCGTCGGCATCCCGAATGTCGGCGTCACGGTGGCGAAAGACATCGCCGCCGAACACGCGAAGTTCAGTGAACTGCCGAACAGCCCCGTCCTGAAGGGCGTCATCGAGAATGATGCGCTGAAGGGCAAGGAACGCAAGATCCTCAAGATCAAGGTCGAGGCCGCAAAGGCCGTGCTGGCGTTCTTCGAGAGTCCGTATGGCACGCAGTTCCTCGCGCGGATGCAGGAACTCGGACTCGACCCGTCGAGCGCGCCGAAGGAAGCGGTCCGCACGGAGGGTCCGCTCGTCGGCGCCGGTTGTGTGCTCACGGGTTCGCTGTCGCGTCCGCGCGGCGAATATGCGAAGCTGATTGAACTCGCCGGCGGCATCGTCCAGAGTGCGGTCACCTCGAAGACGAAATACCTGATCGCCGGCGCCAACGTCGGTGCGACCAAGACCGAGAAGGCCCGCGCCCTCGGCACCGAGGTCATTGACGAGGCGAGGCTCCTCGAGCTCCTCGGCGGAGGTGCGGCCCGCCCGGAGACGGCGACAGGTCCTGCCCCAGCGGCCTCCGCTCCAGCCGTCCCGGTTCAGGCTGAACTCTTCTGACGGCGATTCCCATTCCAACATTCATCGTTCATCATTCATCATTCATACTTCAAACCTCTCCCTATGCGCAAGGCCAATCAGCTCCGTAAGATCGAGATTATTCGTAACTTCACCAAGCATGCCGCGGGCAGTGTCCTCATCAAGTGGGGTGACACATGGGTGCTGTGCACGGCGAGTGCCGAAGAGAAGGTCCCCCCGTTCCTTCGTGAGACGGGCAAGGGCTGGGTGACGGCTGAGTATTCGATGCTGCCGTCCTCGACGGGTGGCGGCCGCAAGGACCGTGACATCAAGAAGCTGAAGATGGACGCCCGTTCGACCGAGATCCAGCGTCTCATCGGCCGTGCGCTCCGTGCCGCGATTGACATCACGAAGCTCGGCGAGCGTCAGATCACGATTGACTGCGATGTCCTCCAGGCCGACGGCGGCACGCGCTGTGCGTCCATCACGGGCGGCATGGTGGCGCTCGAGCTCGCGGTGGCGAAGCTCCTCAAGGAGGGGAAGATCTCCGAGAATCCGATCGTCAACCGCGTCGCCGCGGTGTCCGTCGGCGTCTGCGACGGCGTTCCGACGCTGGACCTCGACTACATCCACGATTCGACGGCGGAAGTCGACCTCAACGTGATCATGACGGACAAGGGCAAGTTCGTCGAGCTTCAGGGCTGTG
>CALZAJ010000051.1 GCA_945613785.1 uncultured Verrucomicrobiota bacterium
GAGATACCCGGCATGGACTCGACGGGCGTGACGACGTCCGTCGCCGCGGTGACGAACACCGGATAGATGAGCTCGTCGACGCGCAGGTGGTTTTCGCGGACCATGTCACGGACCGCGGCCTTCATCCTCAGTCTTCTCGTCCTAACCATTTCTCCAGCTCCTTCCGATACCAGTCCCGACGCTCTGTGAGGGCAGGACGCTCCCGCTTGATCCGTTCGCGGTCGGCGCTCAGGTGCTCGACGGCCGCCACCAGGCGGTCCGTCATCAGTTTCGAAATCTCATCCCGAAGGTACTGTGTCGCCACCGGCGTCTTCCCGCCGGTCGTCACGGCCGCGAGGAGCGGACCCTTCTTCGCGACGGCGGGAAAGACGAACGTGCAGAGTTCGGGGTCATCGACGACATTCACGGGGATCTTCCGTGCGCAGCAGGCCTCATAGACCTGACGGTTGACCGAGCGATCATTCGTCGCGGCAACGACAAGGGTACGTCCCTCGACCTGTTCTGGCATGAAGTCGGTCGTCAGTTCGACCTGCGCGCCGTACTCTTCCAGCACCCCCTTCTTCCATAAAGCGACCTCGCCGGCCCCTACCACAAGGCAGGACGTGCCGGCGAGTTCAAGGAAGAGCGGGAAACGCATTTCAAGCAAGTTTCGCGAGCTTCTCGGCAATGCCGATGTAGGTCGCGGGCGTGAGCTTGAGGAGACGATCCTTGTCGGCCTTCGGGAGCGGCAGGGCCTTCACGAAGTCCTTCATGATCTGGGCATTCACGCGGCGGCCGCGGGTCAGCTCCTTGAGACGCTCGTACGGATGGTCCATGCCGACCTTGCGCATCACGGTCTGGATCGGCTCGGCGAGAACCTCCCAGTTGTGGTCAAGGTCTTCGGCGAGACGGTCGACGTTCAGCTCGAGCTTGCCGAGACCCTTCTGCGTCGAACGGATTGCGATGAGCGTGTAGCCAAAGCCGACGCCCATGTTGCGCAGGGTGGTCGAATCGGTGAGGTCGCGCTGCATGCGCGAGATCGCGAGCTTGCGGGCCATGAAGCCCATCACCGCGTTCGCCAGGCCGAGGTTGCCCTCGGAGTTCTCGAAGTCAATCGGGTTGACCTTATGCGGCATCGTGGACGAGCCGATTTCGCCCTTGATCGTGCGCTGCTTGAAATAGCCCATTGAGACATACATCCACACGTCACGGTCGAAGTCGAGAAGGACCGAATTCCAACGGCAGATCGCGTCGAAGAGCTCGGCAATGCCGTCGTGCGACTCGATCTGTGTGGTGAGACGGTTCTGACGGAGACCGAGCGACTTGATCACCTTGTCGGAGAGCTTCTCCCAATCGACCGTCGGATAGGCGGAGAGATGGGCGTTGAAGTTGCCGACGGCGCCGTTCATCTTGGCCGGCATCACCAGGCGGTCGATTTCGGCGGCCTGACGCTTCAGACGCGCGGAGACGACGGCGAGTTCCTTTCCGACCGTCGTCGGAGAAGCGGGCTGACCGTGCGTGTGCGCGAGCATCGGGACCTTCGCCGTAGCCTTGGCCATCTCGACGATCTTCGCCGTCATCGCGTCCATCGCGTCGCGCAGCACCTTCTTGCCGTCGCGGAGCATGAGCGCGTGGGACATGTTGTTGATGTCCTCGGAGGTGCAGGAGAAGTGGATGAACTCGGTGCGGGACTCGAGCGACGTGCCCTTGATCTTCTCCTTGAGGAAGTACTCGATCGCCTTGACGTCGTGATTGGTCGTCTTCTCGATGTCCTTCACGCGCTGCGCGTCCTCGAGCGTGACGTTGGCGGCGATCGCGCGGAGCTCGCGGCGCTCCTTCGCGGTCAGCGCCTTGCACTCCTTGATCTCCTTGGCGTCGCAGAGGGCCTCGAGCCACGTGCACTCCACGAGAATGCGGCGCTTGATCAGACCGTACTCGGAGAAGACCTCCTGAAGTTCCGAACACTTGTTCGCATAGCGTCCGTCAATCGGACTAATCGCAGTCAGCTCGCTCATCGCACACTCTCCCAATCAGACAATCAAATAAACCAACACGCTCTCACGCCTCGAATCAGGCGATCTCCTTCGCCACCTTATAGACGTTGTCGACGGTGAAGCCGAACTCCTGGGCGAGGCACTTGTACGGAGCCGAGGCGCCGAAGTGATCCATCGTCACATAGCGGGTCGTGTGGAAATCCATGCGGAAACGGTCCCAACCATAGCGGGTGCCGGCCTCGACGATCACGCGCTTCTTCATCAGCTCGGGAAGGACCGTGTCGCGGTACTCGCGCTTCTGGTTGATGAAGAGCTCCTGGCACGGCATTGAGACGACGCGGACGGACTTGCCCTCCTCGGCCAAGCGCTTGGCGGCATCGATGCACAGCGCAACTTCACTGCCGGAGGCGATGAAGACCGTCGTCGCGGTTCCCTGCGGACCGTTCTCGTAAATCACATACGCACCCTTCGCGACACCCTCATGACGGACGCCCGCGAGAACCGGCACGTTCTGACGGGTGGTCAGGAGGCAGCTCGGCCCCTGCGTGTTGAGCAGCATCTCAACCCACGCATAGGCCGTCTCGTTCGCATCGGCAGGACGGAAGGTGGTGACACCTGGCGTCACGCGGAGCGAGGCGAGCTGTTCGACCGGCTCATGGGTCGGACCGTCTTCGCCGACGTAGAAGCTGTCGTGCGAGAAGATGAGGATCGACGGCAGACGCATGAGCGCGGCAAGACGCAGCGCCGGCTTGCAGTAGTCGCTGAAGACAAAGAACGTCGCACCGTAGCCACGGAAGCCGCCGAACGCCGTGAGGCCGTTGGCCATCGCCGTCATCGCCAGCTCACGGATGCCGTAGTGGATGTTGCGGCCTTCGAAGGACGCCGGGGCGATGTCGCCGAGGCCCTTGAGAACCGTCTTGTTGGACGGACCGAGGTCGGCCGAACCGCCGACGAGTTCAGGGACGACCTTGGCAAGGGCGTTCATCACCTCACCGCACGCGCTGCGCGTGGCGACCGACTTGCCGACTTCAAACTTCGGCAGCGCCTCGACCATCTTCATGTAGTCCGTTGCCTTCGTCTCACCCGTGATCGCCGGGTGCTCGCGGCGCCAGCGCTTCGCCTGGGCGTGCAGACGCTTGCCGCGCGCGGCGAACATCGCATAGACCTCTTCGGAAACCACGAAGCTCTGCGCGGGATCGAAACCAAGGGCCTGCTTGAGACCGGCCGTTTCCTCCGCACCGAGCGGCGCGCCATGGCAGTCCGCCGTGTCGTGCTTGGACGGCGCACCGAAGCCGATGTGCGTTTCGGCGATGATGAGGACAGGCTGACCCGCCGTCTTCAACGCGCGCTTGTAGATGCGGTCGATGGCATCGAAATCATGACCGTCGCAGGTGAAGACCTTCCAGCCGTAGGACTCGAAGCGCTTCTTCGTGTCGTCGGCCATCGCAAGACCGGTCTCGCCCTCGATGGTGATGCGGTTGGAGTCGTAGATGAGGATGAGGTCGTCGAGCTTCATCGCACCGGCCCAGCTGCAGGCCTCGTGGGAAATACCCTCTTCCATGTCACCGTCACCGCAGAAGACCCAGGTTTTGTTGCCCGTCTGCGCCTTCTTCGCGGCCAACGCGAGACCAACGCCCATCGCAATGCCCTGGCCAAGCGGACCCGTCGTCACTTCGACGCCCGGAAGGACGCCGCGCTCGGGGTGACCGCAGCAGCGGCTGCCGAGCTGGCGGAAGTTCTTCAGCTCGTCCATCGTCAGACCCGCCGTGCCGGCGAGGTGGAAAAGCGCATAGACGAGCGAGCTCGCATGACCACCCGAAAAGACGAGACGGTCACGGCCCGCCCACTTCGTGTCCTGAGGATCGACGTTGAGATACTTGAGCCAGAGGGAAACCGCGAGGTCGGCCATGCCCAGAGGGGCGCCCGGATGACCCGAGTTGGCCTTTTCAATCATGTCCACACAAAGGCAGCGGACGGTGTTCGCGGCGAGTTTCAGCTGATCGTTGGTAAGTTTCATAAGGATGATATTATATCATTTTTTGATGACGAGAACCTACTCATAGCGCAGGGCGATAATGGGATCCAGGCGGGAGGCTCGCAATGCGGGATAGATGCCGAAGCCAATCCCCGTGCCGACTGAGATTCCGAAGGACAAGAGCAGACTCCAAAGCGTCACCACCGTCGGCATGCCGGCAACGCAGGTCACCAACATCGGGATGGCCAGTCCGAGCGCCATCCCGACGAGTCCGCCGAAGATCGAAAGGACGAGCGCCTCGATCAGGAACTGGACGACGATCTGGAACCGTCGCGCGCCAATGGCGCGGCGGATGCCGATCTCACGCGTCCGTTCGGTCACCGACGCCAACATGATGTTCATGATGCCGATGCCGCCCACAAGGAGCGAAATGCCGGCGATTGCGCCGAGGACGATCGAGAACGTCCGTTTGGTCGCCTCCGCCTGCCGCAACAGCTGCAGCGGCACGTCCAGCGCATAGTCCTTGCGCTTGTGCGAAGTCTCCAACAGACGCGCGATGGCCTTCGAGGTCGCCTCGACGGCGGACTCCTCGCGGACGTGCACGATGATCTCGTGCAGTTCGACCTTCTCGCGGATGGACGACCCCTGCAACCGACGGAAGAACAGGTCGCCGTAGCGCTGCCGCGCCGTTGAAAGCGGAATGTAGACATCCGTCTGACGGTCCGGCGTGTCCGTCGATCCGTCCCCGCCCGCCTCGCTCCGCACGATGCCGATGATCTGGTACGTGTTGCGATCGATCGTCAGGGTCTCGCCAATCGCGTGTTCCTTGGCCATCAGCCGTCGGGCGCCCCATTCGGTCAGGATGGCCACAGACGCCGCCCGATCGAGATCGCGTCGGCTCATCGTCCGCCCCGCGATGACCTTCCGGTCCACCAGACGGAACCAGTCGTCCGTCGTGCACACGACGCGCAGTTCCTGCGAACGGTCCTGATACTTGCCCGACTTCACCAGCGATTTCACCGGCACGACGGTATCGACGCCGGGAAGCGTCGCCGCGATGCGTTCGGCATCGGCGTAAAGGAGGCCGTAGATCGAGAAGAAGGACGCCTTCTGCTGCGAGGAATTCTCGTCCGGCGGCTTCTTGGACGTCAGCATGATGTTATGGCTGCCGAGACAGCGAATGCGTTCGAGCGCATCGCGCGACGCGCCCTCGCCGATCGCCAGCATGGCAATGACGCTCCCGACGCCGAAGACGAGTCCGAGCATCGTCAGGAAGCTCCTGAGCTTGTGGAGCATCAGGTTCTTCACGCCCAGCGCGACATCGCGGCGGAAACGGAGAATGACGGCCAGGGTCATCGGACCTCCTTGATGCGTCCGTCGCGCATCACCAGCCGGCGATCGGCATACGCGGCGATGTCGTCTTCGTGGGTGACCATCACGATCGTCTTGCCGGCCCGGTGGAGTTCCGTGAAGATCTTCATGATCTCGACGCTCATCGCCGTATCGAGATTGCCCGTCGGTTCGTCGGCGAGGATCACGACCGGATCCGTCACCAGGGCGCGGGCGATGGCGACGCGCTGTTGCTGTCCGCCGGAGAGCTGGTTCGGCCGGTGGTTCATGCGGTCCGCGAGACCGACATACGCCGCATACTTCTCGACCCGCGCACGGCTTTCGGCGTCCGCCACGCCCTGGTAGTAAAGCGGCAGGGCGATGTTCTCCGCGACCGTCAGCTGCGGAATCAGATTGAAGCTCTGGAAGACGAAGCCAAGATGGCGGAGGCGGACGTCACTCAGGTCGTCGTCGCCGAGGCGGGACACCTCGTGTCCGTTCAGCCGATAGGTTCCCGCCGTCGGCCGGTCCAGACAGCCGAGGATCTGCAACAGCGTTGACTTGCCTGAACCCGAACTGCCCATGATCGCCCAGAACTCCCCCTTGCGGATGCCGACGCTCACGCCCCGTAAGGCATGGACCTTCTCCTCGCCCATGTCATACGTCTTCACGAGGTTCTCGACCTCGATCGCAAACTCGACGACGTCGCTCATTCCTCTGTTTCAACCTTCTCCGCGCCGACCAGTTTCGTATCCGTACCGGCAACCGATTCCGAAAGCGGCGGGGACAGCGAGACCTCCTCGCCCGCCGAAAGCCCCGCGACGATCCGCACGAAGCGTCCGTTCGCCAGTCCCGGCTCGACTTTCCGACGGACATCGCCCGCCGCGGTCTTCACCCACACGAACGAGTCGCCGGCGATCCGCACCACGCACTGCACGGGAACATAGACCGTCTTCTCGTACTGCTCGACGATGATCTCAACCTTGCAGCCGAGGCCGTTCTTGATCTCGCCCGCGCCGCCCTCGATCGCGACTTCCGTCGGATACTCCTTGAGATCCTGGTTCATCCAGCGCCGCTCGTTGTCCGGCATCGGCGCAATCTTCCGGACGCGGCCCGGGAAGACCTTGCCCGGGACGGCATCGCAACGGACGCGGACGGGCATGCCCGTGACCACGCTCTTGAGATTCGCCTCATGCAGGTTGATCTTGGCGATGAAGGTGTCGGCCGTCGGCAGACGGATCAGCGCCTGTCGCTCCCAGACCTCCTGTCCCTCCTGCAACGGCTCGCGTGAACGGAAGCCCTCGTTCGCATAGACGACCTGTCCGCTGCGCGGCGCCCGGATGGTGGCCTTTGCGATCTGGTTCGTCAGCTTGTCATATTTCTGCTGCTGCTTGCGAAACTCGCTCTCCTTTGCGCGCAGGTCGCTCTCCGCCTTCGCAATCGCGGAGGCGGCCTTCTTCTTGGTGCGGATCAGCGCCATCTCCTTCTGCTTCATGTCGCTGCGGTACTTGGCGAGATCGCGGCGATGCGTGTAGGTCTCGAGCAGTTCGAGTTCGCGCCGGGCGCTCTCGAGCGTCAGCTGACTCGACTTCCAGCTCAGCTCGTCGCTCTCCAGTTCCGTCTCAGAGATGAACTTCTCGTCGAAGAGCTTCTTCGACCACTCGTACTTGTCCTTCGCCTGCTTGACCTGCTGTTCCTTGAGCGTGAGCTGTCCCTTCTGGTCGGTCAGCTTCGCCGGATACTCACCTTCCTCGTACTTGGCGAGATCCTCCTTCGCGAACAGGTAACTCTCCTCCGCAAGCTCAACGTCCGAGGCCGCTTGGTTCTTCTGGATCTCCAGTTCCTCGCGGGCCACCTCGAGGGCGCTCCTCGCGTTCTGAATCGTGATCTCCTGACTGTCCTTCTCGTCGATCTTGGCGGAGACATCGAGCTGCACAAGCACATCGCCCTCCTGGACCATCGTCCCTTCGGGGATGAGAGAAATGATGCTGACGCGGCCCTGGACCTCGTTCTTCAGCACGATCTGCTGACTCGGCGCGATCTCGCCGAACTCCTCGACGCTGATCACGAGCGGACCCTCCGCCGCCGTCGCATACAGCGTCGCCGGGCCTTCCGATGCGGGTCCCCGCCGCAGCAGCAGGAATCCGACGAGCGCCACCGCCACCAGCGCACCCGCCCAGAACAGTTTCTTCATCTTCATTCGCGTTTTCCCTTCCGGCCCTTCTCGACCACACCGAGCGCGACGAGGTCGGCCTCCTTCCACGTACCGTTGACGGACACCTCGAGCAGTCCCAGGTCACGCTGCAACGCCAGTTCCTGGTTCTTGTAATTGACCATCGCGGCATAAAGGGAGTTCTTCGCGGAGACAAGCGAGTCCTGCGCCTCCAACATGACGGTCATGTCCGCCCGGCCCGCCTGCAGCAGGATTTCCTGGTTGCGGACGCGACGCTCCGCCAGGTTCATCGCGAGATACTGGATGAGCAGGTTGTCCTTCGTCTGGCTCATCGCGCGCATGTCCGAACGGATCGTGCTCTTCAGCTCGTCCTCCGCCTGCTGATACGCGCGCACGGCGACCTCGACGGAGATGAGGGCGTTGCGGTAAGAGTTGCGCTCGCTGCGGCGCTCGATCGGGAGGTCGACGGTCAGGAGCGGATTGAGCGAATAATCGCGGGGATGGAGACGTCCGTGATCGACGCCCGACCGCCGCGAGGACGGACCGACGGTATCCGCGAAATTCGCGGCGGACGCCCCGAGCGTCACTTCCGCCCGCAAGGCGTCCTCTGCGACGAGGAGCTTGCGCTGCGCGTCCTCCACCGCATCACGACTGGACACGAAATCCAGTCGGTTCGAGAAGGCGATCTCGATCGCACGGTCCGTACGCGCCTTCAGATCGCCGTCGTCGACCGAGTCAGGGTCTTCGAGAACGATCCGTCCCTGCTCGTCATCCTTTCCCATGTCATACGGCGCGACCTCGAGGTCCACGAAGTCAGCGACATAGGACTCGAGTGCGGCCAGGTCGTTCTCCCGAGGCTCGATGCGCGCATCCGGCGGCAGGCCCAGCGTCATCTTGAAGGAGTCCTTCGTCGCCTCATAGTTCTGGCACGAGGCAATCCAGCTGGCCTTCGACGACAATTCGCTCTGATGCGCCTGCTCGAACTGCGACTGCGACATGCGGCTGGCCTCTGACATCCGATACGAGCGACGCGTCGAGCGGATGACGCGACGGAAGGCCTCGTCCTGGTTCTGTTGCTGACGCTTCGCCAGCACCAGGGAGAGATAGGCCGACTCGATCTGACAGATAAAGGTCCGCTTGTACTGCTCGAAGTCACGAACGGCATAGACGAAGTCACGCTGCGCCTGCGTCAGGGACTCGGTGTTGACGAGCTCGCCTGATCCGCGCAACAAGGGAATCGAAATGCTGAGATCAGCGGAGGACCCCCAGGCCGTCCGCGTATCCCCCGTCAACATGCCCGCGAGATTCGCCATGATCGATCCGGTGACACGAATGCCGTTGCGGAATTTGCGGCTCAACTGGAGACGGCCGCTTTCGTCATGAGAGACGCTGTGGTTGGCGACAGCGCGACGTTCGGACGGATCGCGATTGACGGACAGCGACGACGAAAGCGTCGAAGAGAAGATCGTGCGGAACGTGTCGTCTTCGAGATCCATCGCGAGGGCCGTGCGAAAAAGCGATTCCTTGCGGGCTTTGTAGGCCGGGGAGTTGTAGGCCGCGATGCGCACGGCATCCACAAGTCCGATCTCCAACGCATTCGTACCGCCCGACCAGACCGCCAGGGACTCGTCCGTCCCGCCCGGCAGGAGTCTGTCCCCCGCCCGCCAGTAACGATTGGTCGGAATGTCTCGGATGCCGAAACTTGCCGGATCGTTCACCCGAAGCTGCTGATCCAACATCAGACGACGACGCAAGGTGTCCGCCGGCGTCTCGATGTCAAACTCCTCCACCTTGCCGGTCACCTGCTCTTGATAAGCCGAAAGATAGGCCTTCGACGTTGCATCAGCCTCGCGTCGGTAGTCCTGCGCATTCTTGCAGCCCTCGGCCGCCAGCAACAGGAAAATAAAGATTGCTATGGTCTTATCTCTCATTATTTGAGATTATATACGAGAAATCTCAGGCATGCAATACACGAATGGATAAACCCCGTAATGGGTTAGTCGGTTGCACGGCTCGTTCCTCGCCGCGAACCGACTAACCCGC
>CALZAJ010000052.1 GCA_945613785.1 uncultured Verrucomicrobiota bacterium
GGTAAAAGGGTTAAGGGATATGGCTGGAGATCAGGTCGGAGAGGACTTCTTCAATCGCGAGGCCGTCCTTTTCAGGGATGCCCATCTCGACGGTGCGCTTGACCGCCTTGGCGACAAAGGCGCTCGCCTTGCGGACGCTGGTCGCGAAGTCAACGCCGTTGACGGCGTCTGCAAGGATAACCGAGGAGAACACGTCGCCCGTGCCGCTACGGTCCTTGCCAATGCGCTTGTGCGAACAGACGAAGGGTTCCTTGCTGCGCTCATAGACGTAGTTGGCCAGCAGATCGCCGCGCGGAATCCCTGAGATCACGACCTTGGTCGCACGCCGCGCGCAGAGTTTCGCACAGAGCACCTCAAGCTCGTCGTCCGTCATATCGACACGGTACGGGACGCCAGCCAGGACACAGGCCTCGGTCAGGTTGGGCGTCAGGATGTCCGCCACACCGAGGAAGCCGCGCATCGCCTGCGCCAGCTCATTGTCGTAAGTCGCATAGAGCTTGCCGTAGTCGCCCATCACGGGATCGACACAGACAATCGTCTTCTCGTCACGAAACGCCTCAAGGAAGCGATAGACGAATTCGACCTGGGCCTTGGACCCGAGAAAGCCGGTGTGGATCGCATCGAAGCGGAGACCGAGCTTCTTCCATTCGGCGATGTAGTCGTCCATATGCGCCGTATTGTCGGTCCAAGCATAGGACGAGAAACCGGTATGATTGGTGAAGATGGCCGTCGGGACACTGCAGCATTGCACCTTCATGGCGGAGAGAATCGGAATCGTCACCGCCAACGAGCAACGGCCAAAGCTGGTGAAGTCATTGATGACCGCCGCTTTGCGCTGATGATTGTGCTCTCCGTAGTCCTGAAGGTCCATGAGCTGATATTATACCACAGTCAGAAAGAACGCGAACTCAGGTCCGATAACCGGCATCCTTGGCCAGCTGACGGTCGTCGGCATAGTCGCTGCCGGGCGTGGTGAGAAGCGGACCCTGAATGCCGGCGTTGATTCCCACGTAGACGCACTTGGCGGCCTCCTTGTCCGTCAGATCTCGGCGTCCGCCCGCAAAGCGAAGCGGCGTCTTCGGATTGATCAACCGCAGAATCGCAATGGAATCGAGAATCCGCTCAATGGACAGCCGAGGCGTGTCCCCGAGCGGGGTGCCCGGAATCGCGTGCAGGATGTTGACCGGAATAGAGTCCGGGGAGATTGATTTGAGCACAAATCCAAATTCGACAAGCTCCTCGTCCGTCTCTCCCATGCCGATGATGCCGCCCGAACAGACTTCATAACCCAACTCGCGGGCCGCGCGGATCGTGGCCAGTTTCTCTTCCGTCGTATGGGTCGTGCACAGGGTTTTGAAGCGCGTCGGCGCGGTCTCAAGATTGCAGTGGATGCGCTGCAGACCCGATGCCTTGAGCTTGGCCAAATCATCGCGGGAGACAAGTCCCAAACTGGCGCAGAGCGATAATTTGCAGTTTTTGCGCATTTCCTCGAGCGTGGCGCAGATCTCATCGACTTGTTGCGGGGTCTGTCCCCGCCCCGAGGTGACAATGGCAATGCGTCCCACGCCATTCGCTTCGGCCTTCTTTGCCTCAGCGACGCATTTGGCGGCGCCGACAAATCCATATGTCTCGCAGCCCGTCTTCCAATGCGCGGACTGCGCACACCACTTGCAGTTCTCACTGCATTTGCCGCTTCGGGCATTGATGATTGCACAGAAGTCGAAGTGGTCGGCCTTGAAATGCTCGGTCACGCGATGCGCCGCCTCCCAAAGATCCTCATGAGAGGACGAACGCCAGACGGACAGAACATCCGCCGGCGTGATCTCCGCACCAGCCAAAATCGCCTTCTCTAACTCTCGAATCACCATCTCAATCCTTCACTCGTTCTTCGCTCTTCCCTATTACCTGTTCACTTCACCCGTGCTGTACGTTCACGCGCCGCACGGGTAAACGCGGCGCCAGGACGCGAAAGCGGAACGTCCTTTCGGTGGATGAGTCCGACACGGATCTCATCATCATACGAAAGCGGAATCGCGACGATGTTGGGTCCGTTCAATTCCTTCGACAACGCCCCTGAGGCAACTGTGTAACCCTGGAGTCCGAGAATGAGGTTGGTCATCGTCGCTCGGTCGCGGACGCGGATGTTGCGCTTGCGGTCGATGGCTGGCATGACTTCTTCCGCATAATACAGTGCGTTCTCGGCACCCTGCTCAAATGAGATGAACGGATAGTCGTCCAACTGTTCGGGCTTGACGAACCGCGCGCGGGAGAGCGGATGTTTCTTGCCGATGAAGACATGGGGCTTGGAAACGAAAAGCTCCTCGAAGACCAGCTCTTCCTTGCGGAGAATCTTCGTCAGGGGCTGTCCGTTACGACGCGACAGGTAAAGGACGCCGACTTCGCTGCGATGACGCGCGACGTCATCGATGATCTCGCTTGTCACGGTTTCGCGAAGCGTGAAGTCGTAGCTGTCCTTCGTGCCGCCGAACTCGCGTACGACATCCATGAACGCCTCGACGGCGAACGCGTAGTGCTGGGTCGAAACGGCGAACTGGGGCAGGCGCACGGCCTTGCCCGTGTACTTGGACTGGATCGCGGCGGCGTCCGCGAGGATCTGCCGCGCCGAGGCAAGGAACTCCTCGCCCTCGCGCGTCACGGTGACGCCGCGGGAGGTGCGTGAGAAGATTGCGATCCGGAGTTCCTCCTCGAGGGTCCGGATCGCTTCCGTGAGGGTCGGCTGCGTGACGAACACGCGGCGTGACGCCTCGCTCAGGCTGCCGCAGCTGGCCACGGCATCGGCGTATTTGAGCTGTTGAAGTGTCATGCGAAGAGCCAGGTGGAGAGGTAACGCTCGCCCGTGTCCGGGAGCAGCGCGACGATGGTCTTGCCGGCGAACTCGGGCTTCTTCGAGAGCTCGAGCGCCGCGTAAAGCGCCGCACCCGAAGAGATGCCGACGAGAAGTCCGTCCTTCGCGGCGACCGCTCGCGCCGTGGCGCCCGCGTCGTCCGCCGAGACGGTGATGACCTCGTCGATCACCGCGGCATCGTACACTTTCGGGACGAAGCCCGGGCCAATGCCCTGGATCTTATGGGGACCCGGCTTGCCGCCCGAGAGGACAGGCGAGGTGTCGGGCTCGACGGCAAAGACCCTGACGGCCGGATTCTGATCCTTGAGGTACTTGCCCGTGCCCGTGACCGTGCCACCCGTGCCGACGCCGGCGACGAAGGCGTCGACCTGGCCTTCCGTATCCGACCAGATCTCCGGACCCGTCGACGCATAGTGCGCCGGCGCGTTGTGCGGATTGTCGAACTGAAGCGGAATGAAGCCCTTGTTCTCCTCGACCAGCTGCTGGGCCTTGGCAATCGCACCCTTCATGCCTTCCGCACCCGGCGTGAGGACGATCTCGGCGCCATAGGCCGCGGCGAGCTTGCGACGCTCGATGGACATCGTGTCGGGCATCGTGAGGATGAGGTGATAGCCCTTCAGGGCCGAGACCAGCGCCAGACCGACACCGGTGTTGCCCGACGTAGGCTCGACGATCGTTGCGCCAGGCGTGAGCCTGCCTTCCTTTTCGGCGGCTTCGATCATCGCGACCGCGATGCGGTCCTTCACACTGCCGCCCGGATTGAAGAACTCGACCTTGGCGAGCACGCGGGCCCCACCTTGATTCAGCTTGTCGGAAATCTCCACGAGAGGCGTATGCCCCACGGTTTCAAGAACGCTCTTTGCAATCTTCGACATATCGGTTACTCCTATTGCTATTATGATATTTTATCAAATTACTTATACCTTCGCGAGCGCCTGCTCAAGGTCGGCGATGATGTCGTCGACATGTTCGAGGCCGATCGAGAGACGGATGAGCTCCGGCTTGAGACCCGCCGCCAGCTGCTGTTCTGGCGTGAGCTGCGAGTGGGTGGAGCTTGCGGGATGGACAGAGAGACATCGTGCGTCACCGACATTCGCGAGTTGCTTGAACAGCTTGAGGCTGTCGACGACCTTGATGCCCTCCTGAACGGCGCCCTTCACGCCGAAGACGACCATGCCGCCCTGTCCGTCCGGAAGATACTTCTTCGCGAGCAGGTGCGACGGATCGTCCGCGAGTCCCGGATAGCGGACCCACGCCACCTTCGGATGGTTCTTCAGGTACTTCGCGACCGCGAGCGCATTCTCGCTGTGGCGCGCGATGCGGAGCGGGAGGGACTCAACGCCCTGGAGGAAGATCCAGTTGGCGTCCGGGGCCAGGGTCGGACCCTGATTGCGCAGGCCAACGGTCCTCAGGCGCGTGATGAACGCGTTAGGGAACTGCGACCAGACGGTGCCGTGATAGCCGCGGTCGGGCTCGTTGTAGAGCGGGAAGCGCTTCGGGTCCTTCCAGTCGAACGTGCCCGCGTCGACGACCACGCCGCCGATGCCCGCACCGTGTCCGCCGATCCACTTCGAGAGCGAGTGGATCACCACGTCAGCGCCGTAGCGGATCGGATGCTCGAGGATCGGAGTGGAGAACGTCGCGTCCACGACGAGGGGGAGTCCGTGCCGATGCGCGAGCTTCGCATACGCCTCGATGTCCGCGACGTCAAGGACGGGGTTGCCGATCGTCTCGATGTAGATGAGGCGTGTCTTCTCGTTGATGGCCGCTTCCGTCGCCGCGAAGTCATTGACCTTGACGAACTTCGCATGGATGTTGTTGGACTGCGGGAGGATGACGTCGAACTGCGTGTAGGTTCCACCGTAGAGGTTGGAGGCCGAGACGATTTCGCTGCCGGTCTCGGCGATGTTGGTGATCGTGAAGAAGATCGCCGCCGTACCGGAGCTGAGGGTGATCGCGGCCGCGCCGCCTTCGAGTGCCGCGAGACGCTTCTCGAGGACGTCTTCCGTCGGATTCATGAGGCGGGCGTAGATGTTGGCCGCCTTCTTGAGGGCGAAGCGGTCCGCGCCGTCCTGCGCGCTCTGGAAATTGAAAGCCGTCGTGCGGTACACGGGAACCGCGCACGCATCGGTCGCGGGGTCGCCCTCCCAGCCGGCATGCAGTGCTAGGGTTTCGGCATGAAGTTTCGTGGTCGCGTCGTTCATCTTTGTTACCTCCGTCATTTCTTGGGAACGACACCATTATCGCACTTTCTCGAACCACATACCAATCGGAAGATTTTACTAGAATCCATAGTTTCTTCCTATGGCGCACAAAAGTAAAAAAGTCCGCTTCCCGAACGGGAGGCGGACTTGAGTGAGAATCGAGAAGCCTGCTTACTTCGTCGCTTCCTCAACGGCCTTGGCGGCATCCTGGGCGGTCTTATCAACGGCCTTGGCGGCATCCGTCGCCGCGGACTTCGCGGAGGTGAGGTCCTTGGTGAGACCGTCGCCGATCTTCTCCTCGGTGGTCTTTTCGCCGCAACCGACGAGCGTGATAGCGAGAGCGACCGAAGCGACGGCCATAACAATGTTCTTCATATTATCCTTTTCCTTTCTTTAGCGTCCGAATTTATTTCAGACAGTCGTATGACATCACTTCACATCGGACGGTTCACGCAAACCTTGCCAGAATCTCATCGGGCTTCGTCAAGCCGACGAGCTGTTCGATGAACTTGCCGTCCTTATAGAGAATCAGCGTGGGGATCGACATGATGCCGAACTTGGCGGCGAGGCCCGGCTCCTCGTCGACGTTCACCTTGAGGACTTCGATCTCGGGATGATCGGGGACGATCTTCTGATCGATCAGCGCGCCCTGCATCTTGCACGGACCGCACCACGTTGCCCAGAAGTCGACAATGACCGTGCCGCTCTTAATCGCCTCATTGTACTCTGCCTCGGTAATGTTCCTGACACCCATGTCTTTCTCTCCTTTCTCATTCAAAAAGCGACTCTATTATACCATATGCCACGCGAGATTCCGTTGCGTTGCCGACAGAAAGTGGCGACGGGCGGCGGGAGGACCTGAAGACTCCGTCCGTCTGCGATTTCGGACTCAACCGTGAATCGGGGAAGATTCGCGGTTATGGACCTGGCTGCGGTAAAGAGACCAGCCGTTGTTCAACCAGAAGCTGATGCCGCAGACCCACATGGCCGGCAGGAGGAGTCCGTGATTGCCGCTGATCTCGGCGACCATCACCACGGAGGCGATAGGAATGCGGTTGGCGCTCGCGAGGAATCCCGCCATGCCGACCAGCGCGAACGCTGCGGGGTGAATGCCGAGCGACTCGGGGAGAATCGCCTGGAACGCAAGACCGACCGCGGCGCCAACGGCTCCGCCGCAGACCAGTGCCGGCGCGAACACGCCGCCCGAACCGCCCGAACCGACGGTAAAGGCCGTCGCGATTGTCTTCATCAGGAAGAAGCAGGCGAAGGCCGCAATCGTCAAGGGTCCGATGTTCTCGTAGAGCTCGCTGCGTCCCGCCGCCATGCTGGCCTGGATGAGGTCATAGCTCGTGCCCAGGATGTCCGGGAAGAAGAAGCCGATGCAGCCGGTGACGAGTCCGCCGATGATGACCTTGTAGGCGCCGCGGATCTTCCACTGGGAGAAGAACCGTTCGGTTGCGCGGAAGAAGCTGATGTAGAATCGGGAGGCGAACGTGATGACAACGGCCAGGGCGAGATAGGGGAAGAGACGCGCACCGTTCTCGTAGATGCAGTCGGCGGGCATTTGGAAGAGCGACCCCCAGCCGAAGAAGTAGGCGAAGATCGTGTAGCTCACGGCCGAGGCGATGAAGCAGGGAAGGATGCACTCGTATTCGACGTCGCTGGACGAATAGAGGATCTCAAAGCCAAAGATTGCGCCCGCCAGCGGTGCCTGGAAGAGCGCAGCGATGCCTGCTGAAAGACCAGCGGTCATCAGGATGCGGCGGGCGCGGGACGAGAGATTGAACCACGAGGCGACGCAGCTGCCGCAGGCCGCGCCCAGCAGCGTGACCGGTCCTTCATATCCCGCCGAACCGCCGGAGGCCACCGTCAGGACCGAGGCCGTGGACTTGACGGGGATGACGACGGGCGGCACATAGCCGTGGCGGCGGTGATAGGCCAGCACGGCGCTGTCCGTACCACGGGCATGTTCCAGCGAGTCGAAGCGCTTGATCAGCTGGTAGCCGACCCACGCACCCAGAGCGGGGAGCACCAGCATGATCCACCGGTACGGATCGGAAAAGGCCGCGCTCCATTCGAAGCGGGAGAAGGCCGCGCCCGCCGAGAGCTTGGAGAGATACTGATGGTGCCCGACACCCTCGGTGATCCAGGCGAAGCCGTATTGGATCATGTAACGGAACGCGACGACGACGAAGCCCGTGAAGAAGCCCACCAGCAGGGACTCTCCGATGAAGCGTCCCGTCCGCACGGACATGCCTTCGCCAGCCATGAAGAACTTCCAGCTCGAGCGGGAGATTTTCTTCTGTGCTTTCGCCAGACGCGATCGCGCCCGTGCGAGTTTCCTGTTCCTAGCGGTCTTCTTGGCCATTGCCGTAGATTATAGCACTTTCAGTTGATGGCCGCCTGGCGAAATTCGACGCGGCGGAGAAAACGGATCTGCAGATAGGTGAAGCCGATCAGCGCGATGCCGAGATACCAGGCCATGGTCGTCGCCGTCGAGAAGCGGAGGTTGTTATAGGCCTCCTTCCAGATCTGGAGCGACAAGACCTGCGTCGCGTCACCGGGTCCGCCGAAGGTCAGCAGGAAGATCGACCCCATGCCCTGGAAGGCCGCGATGAACGCGCCGACGAAGTTGATCACCATCAGCGGCGCGAGCTGCGGGAAGGTCACGTGACGGAAACGGGCGAGGATGCCGGCGCCGTCGATGGCCGCGGCCTCGTAATAGTCCTGCGGGAGTGAGCCGAGCGCGGCGATGTAGATGAGCGAGCTGATGCCGGCACCTGCCCAGACGCCCGGCAGGATGCAACAGACCATTGCGAGGGAGGGATCCTGCAGCCAGCCCTGGGGATTGCATCCGACGGACATCAGGATCTGGTTCAGGATGCCGTTTTCCGTCGGATCGAACATCAGCTTCCACAGCAGCGTCACGACCAGCGCGCTCGTCAGGTGTGGCAGGAAGTAGAGGAAGCGGAAGAAGATCTTTCCGCGCGGGATCTCACAGAGGAGGACGGCCAGGAAGATTGGCGTCAGGAAGCCCAGGAGCAGCGTGATCGCGACATACTGCAGCGTCCGCAGCCAAGCCATCCAGAAACCGGGATCCGTCGACACGCGAATGAAGTTGTCGAGCCCCGCCCAACCGGTCTCACCGACGATGCGATACTCCTGGAACGCCATCACGGCGCCACGAATCAGCGGGTAGTAGCTCCAGAGGAGGATGGAAAGGACGGCTGGCAGCAGGAAGAGCCAAGGCACGAGCGACTGTTTGAGCGTTCGGTTGGTTTGAGTGTCTGATTGGTCGGAGGACGGACGCCGCTGGCCGAAGGTCGTCCGACTCTTCCGCCAGAGGAAGAAGCAGACCAAGAGGCAAGTCACAAACACACCGAGGATGATGCGGGCGTAGGGACGGGCGCGCTCGATCCGCGTCTTGTCGGAATCGAACATGAGACCGCGGTTCGCGTCCTCGGTGATCGAATGAAGGGCCGCGGCGCAATCCATGTTCTGACCGGCGTCGGACAGCAGGATGCCGAGGAAGCGTCGCTGGACCAGGTCGCTCGCGCCTTGCCAGAAGCCGACCCAGGGTTCGGTGACGGCCTTGATGCGTCCAGCCTCGAGATCGCCGTACATCGTCTTGATGCCGTCCGGAAGAGCGTCCGCTTCCGCGGCGAAGCCGAGTCGTCGGAGGTCGGACGGCTTGCACCAGCGGGCGCGTCCTTCTGCCACGTTGCGCTTCACTTCCTCATCGGCGACCTTCGGGGAGGCGAGCACCTGCAGACACTCGAAGATGCGGTCGCGGTCTTCTTTCGGACGCCGTCCGGCGGATTCCGTCATCGCATAGAAATGGCGGTGGGCCTGCAGGACGCGCAGACCGCCTTCGTCCGCGGCGGGGAACGGCATGAGGCCGATGGTCTCGGCGGGGATGTTCAGGACCTCGGTGAGACGTCGGACGAGATCCTCGCCGCCGAAGACCGAGACGATCTCGCCGTTCACGAACAGCTGGCCGATGTCATCCGCGACGGTCAATGTGGGGAGTCCGCGCACGACGCCATCCCTGACGAGCGTCTGCAGGAACTCTGCGGCCTTCACGCATTCGGGCGAATCGAAGGAGGCCTCGTAGGAATTGTTTGAGTTGTTGGCTTGTTGGCTTGGGGACTTGGGGACTTCGCGAATCACGTCGCCGCCGGCTGATTGGGCCCAGGGGAGGAAGCCCCAGGGACGATTCTCGATGGCGAAGGCGCGGCAGCCGGGCTTCGTCAGTGTCCGGCACCAGTCACGGAATTCGCTCCAGGTCTGAGGGGG
>CALZAJ010000053.1 GCA_945613785.1 uncultured Verrucomicrobiota bacterium
TCGCGCGCACGCTGACAGGCATACGGGATGGTTGGCGGTTTGAAGCTGGTGCGAAAAAACCTGATTCCATCCCTGACTTTGCAACGTTATCTTTTTTTAAGACCGTTGGACATGTAATGGGTTTGTCGGTTGCGCGGCGAGGAACGAGCGCGCGCAACATGTTTCGCGCGAAACAACCATGACTTTTGCTATAATATCTCAAAAGAGGAATCTAGATCATGCAAACAGTTACCGACGCTTTCCATGCCGCAGCCGGCAAGTCCAGTTTCATCCGTAAGATGTTCGAGAAGGGCATCGAACTCAAGCAGCAGTATGGCGAGGATGCCGTCTGCGATTTCTCGCTTGGCAATCCTGATGTCCCGCCGCCGGAAGCGGCGCGTGCGGTTCTCCCTCAGCTCGCTGACGACGCGGTGCGTCCGCTCGGCCTCGGCTACTGTCCGAACGCGGGCATTCCCGCCTGCCGCGCGGCCATTGCCGGTTACCTGGCCAAGCAGCAGGGTCTCCCGCTTGAAGGCAAGGACGTGATCATCACCGTCGGTGCGGCTTCTGCGCTCGTCTGCTTCTTCCGTTCGACGCTTGACGCAGGTGACGAGATCATCGTGCCGAGTCCGTACTTCGTCGAATACGGAAACTATTGCGGACACTTTGGCGGCGTGCTGAAGCCGGTCCCGACCCATGAGGACTTCACGCTTGACATCTCGGCCATTGCCGCGGCCATTACACCGAAGACGCGTGCCATCCTCGTCAACTCGCCGAACAACCCGACGGGCACGATCTATAAGCGCGCCGAGCTCGAGGAGCTCGCGGCGCTCGTCGAGAAGGTCAACGCCGAGCGTGGTGACCAGGCGCGTCCGCTCTTCATCCTGTCCGACGAACCCTACCGCGCCTTCGCCTACGACGGCGCCGAGGTTCCGGCGATGCTCCCGATGTCCAAGTACGTACTCGTGCTCGGCAGCTTCTCCAAGACGCTCTCAATGGCGGGCGAGCGCATCGGCTACATCGCCGTCAATCCCGAGCTCTCGAAGGCCGATAACGGCGCGCTCCTGACGACGCTCACGCTCGTCAACCGCACGCTCGGTTACGTCAATGCGCCGGTCATCGGACAGAAGCTCGCGGCCGCGATCTGCAACGAGACCGTCGATCTCGACATCTACAAGCGCCGTCACGATCTGATGGCGAAGGTGCTAACGGACGCCGGCATCGAGTTCACCATGCCGCGCGGTGCGTTCTATTTCTTCCCGAAGGCCCCGGGCGGTGACGACGCGAAGTTCGTCGACGCGCTCCTCGAGGAAAAGATCCTGGCCGTTCCCGGCTCTGGCTTCGGTCGTGCGGGATACATCCGCCTCAGCTGCGCCGTGGAAGAGAAAATCATCGCTCGCTCGGCCGAAGGCTTCAAGCGCGCTGCGGAGAAGTGTCGCTGATGTTCGCCATTCTTCCAGCCCTGTTGCTCGCCGCGGCGCCGATTACCGTTGACCGCGAGAATCATTCCGTGACGCTGTCCGTGGTCTCCACGGACTGCGGTGTGGACACTCAGCTCGAGTTCCTGTTGGTCGGTCCCACGTCCGACCGCGACTACGAAGCCATGTTCGTGACGGAAGCCCCGATCAAGGAGATCGCCCGGGCTTTCGTCGAGGCCGGATTCGACCAGGTCGGGACGTGCCATGATCCGTTGATGTGCAACTTCTGGCCGACGGGTCTGCAGCTGACGATGGAGCCGGCGTTCTCCAACCTCGTCCGTCAGGTCCGAGACGAAGCGTATCCGCCGATCATTTGGACGGGAGGCTCACGCAATCCCAAGACGTCGCCCGTCCCTGAAGCGGACACGAACATGCCGAGTGCTGTCTTCGCACTCTACAACTGCGGACAGTCGCTCCTTCAGTTCAATGACAACCTCGAACAGTCGACGACGTACGGACGCTTCCAGCCGGCCGTGAAAATCCCGAAAGGGGAGAAGCGGACGATAACCTTCAAGCTGAGCGACGCGCCGAAGACTCAGGTCGTCGATCTTGCGTTCACGCCCGGCTCGCTCGGTCGGGATCTGATCGCCCTGAAGGAAAAGGCCGAGAAATCCGAGATCGAGGTCCATTCGACCTTCTCCCCCGAGCTGACGCTGAAGGAAGCGAAGGACATCGCGACGGCACTGACGATGATCGATTCCGTCCGCGTCAAGATCAACGGCTTCAAGGAAGGGGAGCTCTTCTATCGCGCTTACCTGCCGCTGGAGAAGTGGAGGGACCGCAAGGAACGTCTCGTCCAGCCGCCAGAGCTTCATCTCAATGCCGACGGCACCGTGCGTGTCGTGGAGATCGTTGAGGACTGGAGCGACGACGACAAGCTCGAACCGAATCTCATCATCAAGGAACATGCGAGCAAGAGCATCGCCGAGGCCTGTGAACTCGCCACGAAGTTCGGCGCGCGTCCGCTGACGGTCCTCATCTTCGCCAGCGCCGAGACGAAGCTCGAGAAGATCTACGAGATCCGCAAGGGCGTGAAGGGCTTCATTCCCAATTGGTACGTCTTCACCGAATGACCGGCTCTCAGACAGAACCGCTTGCCGCGCGCATGCGGCCTCGTTCGATCGACGAGGTCGTCGGACAGGAGCACATCCTCGGAGAGGGGAAGCTTCTGCGTCGCGTCATTGAGGCGGACCGTCTGACCAACATCATTCTCTACGGACCTCCGGGCTGTGGCAAGACGACGCTCGCAGAAGTCATCGCCAAGTCCACGAAGCGCAACTTCGTCCGTCTCTCCGGCGTCGTCTCGGGCGTCGCCGACATCCGTACGATCTGTACGCGTGCGCGCAACGAGTTGGGAGGGGAGGGGACCATCCTCTTCATCGACGAGATCCATCGCTTCAACAAGTCGCAGCAGGACGTTCTGTTGCCGTATGTCGAGGACGGAACCGTCGTGCTGATCGGTGCGACGACACATAATCCGAATTTCTTCATCAACACGCCGCTCACGTCCCGTTCGCTCGTTTTCGAGCTTCACGGACTTTCTTCCGAACAGACGGCGAAGCTGTTGGAAAGGGCGTTGGAGGATAAGGAAAGGGGCTACGGCAAGCTTCCGTCCGTGTTCGACGCGGACGCCAAGGAATTCCTTTCGACAATCTGTGACGGCGACGCACGTCACGCCTTGACGGCGCTTGAAATCGCCATGCGGTCGACGCCGCCAGATGAAAAGGGGGTTATCCATCTGACCCTTGACGTGATCCAGGAATGCGTCCAGCGAAAGATGGTCCGCTACGACAAGAAGGAAGACGGACACTACGACACGATTTCCGCGTTCATCAAGTCCATCCGCGGCAGCGATCCTGATGCGGCCGTCTATTGGCTTGGCAAGATGCTGACGGCCGGCGAGGATCCGCGGTTCATCGCACGCCGCCTGGTCATCAGCGCGAGCGAGGATATCGGAAATGCCGATCCGCGCGGACTCACCGTCGCCGTCGCGGCCATGCAGGCCTGCGAATTCGTCGGTATGCCCGAGTGTGCAATCAATCTGTCTCAGGCGACGACCTATTTGGCGTCCGCACCGAAATCCAACGCGAGCTGCATGGCCATCAGCGAAGCCATGGCCGACGTCGAATCGGGTGCCGTGCAGCCCGTCCCGGAACATCTCAAGAACAAGCACGTCAAGGCCATCGGCAGTGCGAAGGTGACAGAATACAAGTATCCGCACAATTTCGCCAACCATTTCGTGAAGCAGGAATACCTGAATGTCCCGAAACAGTATTATCGACCGACCGATCAGGGTTATGAGGCGACGATTCAAAAGCGTCTTGCCTTCTTCCAAGGGAAGTTAACATAACACATATTATGCGAACTATTTCAAGGGTGTGAAGAAGAAAGGGTAGAACCATGATGAATCAGAATAACATTCCAGAAATCGAGCCGGATCAGCAGCCGAGTCGTTCGGTGAGCGTCTATGGCTCGGCGGATGCGATGGACGATTTTCCGGTGCTCAAGGCGTTCCAGCAGTACATCGACGCTGAACAGGCCAAGGCGCAGAAACGCATGACGACGCTCTGTATTTTCTTTGCGATCATCATGGCATCCGTCATCGGCGTCTTCGTCGTCATCCTGATGAGCATGAGCCAGCGTAACAATTCGCTGAACGATCAGATCTTCCAGATGATGCTCAAGGATCGCGACCGCTCGGGGTCCCAGGTCGTCGTCCAGTCGCCTGCGGCGCCGCAGAACGATGCGGCGATCAAGTTCATGTCCGACACCATGACACTCCTTCAGAAGCAGATGCAGGATCAGCAGAAGCAAATGGCCGACCAGCAGCTGCGCTTCATGGAGCAGCAGTCGAAGGCCACGGAAGCGGCCATGAACGCTGCGGCGAGCAGGGCGGTCGCAGCGATGACGCCGGCCCCTTCTCCTGAGTCCGCCGGCCCTTCTCCCGAACAGATTGCCCTGGAACAGAAGAATCAGAAGGAGAAGGAGCGGATCGATAAGGCGCTGGCCCTTCTCAAGTCCGAACGCGAGAAGATGGAAAAGGAACGTGAGGCGCTCAAGCAGCAGCAGATCGAGCTGCAGCGTCGCCGTCTGTATCCGGACCTCTATGACGCCAATGGCAACCTGATCGTCAAGAAGCCGGAGCCCCCCAAGGCGAAAGCCCAGCCTGTCGTGATCCGTGACGAGGACGAGGATGACGAGGAAATTGAAGCGCTCGTTGCGGCGACCCGGAGGCTGACGAAGAAGGCCGCGGCCACCCCTTCCAAGCCCGTCCCGGCTCCGAAGCAGTCCGTGAAGCCCATCAAGCAGAAAGATGGCACGGTCCGCTATTTCGAAGAGGAGGACGATGATGTCGAAGATCTCAAGGTCCCGCCGCCGAAACTCATTCCGGCCGTGCCGATCGCCCCGGCCGCGCCCCAGAGGGAAATCTCTGGCAAGGGTGACGGCGCGACGTCCTCCTGGATCATTCCGTTGGACGACTAAACGCCCCTTTCAAGTCATACAAAAAGAAAGGCCCCGTCGATGGACGGGGTCTTCTTTTTTGAACGTGCGGTCGCGTCCGTTTAGTGATTCGTCGCGTAGAGCGGACCGAAGTTCTTACAGGCGCGATAATCGGCACCCGTCGGATCGTCGGACGAGCCGAAGAGTCCCCAGCAATGCGGCTGGAAGACCTGCTCTTCCGGCACGTTGTGCATCGCGACGGGAATGCGCAGCATCGACGCAAGCGTGATGAGATCGGCGCCGATGTGTCCGTACGCGATCGCACCGTGATTGGCGGCCCAGGCGTTCATCACGGAGTAGACATCCTTGAAGAAGCCCTTTCCCGTCAGACGCGGCGTAAACCACGTGCACGGCCACTCGGGATTCGTGCGCTCCATGAGCTTCTTGTTCTGCTTCGGGTCGAGCTCGACAGACCAACCTTCGGCGATTTGCAGGACCGGACCCTGACCCTTCACGGTCGAGATGCGGATCATCGTCAGCGGCATGCCCTTCGGCGTCAGGAACGAGCTGGAGAAGCCGCCGCCGCGGAAGTATTCGACGCCTGCCGGCACCCACTCGGTCGCCTTGAGCGTGGCGTCAATGTCCTTCTGCGTGACCTCCCACCAGTTCTTGAACACGGGCTTGCCCTTCTCCTTCATCGAACCCGCCGCATCAAGGCAGCAGGAGCCCGAGTTGAGGAGGTGGATGATGCCCTGCTTCGCGTCCTTCGGCAGACCCTTGCCGGTCGCACGCTTCACGGCGGCATCGGACCAATAGGTCCGCACGTCGGCGAACATCGACGCCTTGTTGGTCAGGAGCCACATCATCAGCATGCACACGCCGTTGAGGATGTCGTTCTCCGTCGCCATGACCTGCGGCATCTTCTTGCCGTTCCAGTCGAAGGACGAATTGCAGATTGCCTCCATGACATCGCCGTTCGGCCAGTGATCGGTCCACTGACGCTGCCCCTGGAACCCCGCGGCGATCGCGTTGCGACCGACGGCCTCTTCGCCGAAACCCATCTCCTTGAGCTTGGGATTGCCGACCATCATGTCACGGCAGATGATCGCCATCTTGGCGATGAATTCCCAGTCAGCATCCTTGGCCGCACGGGACTTCTGGATGGCCTTCGGATTGTAGTCCTTACCCTCCTTGAAGTTCTTCTTCATCCACGCCAGACACTTCTTGTATTCGTCCTTGTCGTAGATGCCCTCTTCAATGCGACGAAGAATCTCGCACTCGTCCATGTTCTCCGGCGCCAGACCGAAGTAATCGGTCATCAGGTCGACATCCAGGAAGGAACCCGGAATGCCCATTGCGCTCGAACCGATCGAGAGATAGCTCTTGCCCTTCATCATCGCGACGGCAAGACCCGCCTTGGTGAAGCGAAGGATCTTCTCCGCGACGTCCAGAGCGATCTTGTCGCTTTCGTCACGGTTCTGGACTTCATGGCCATAGATGCCATAGGCGGGCATGCCGCGCTGCGCATAACCCGCGAGCATGCAGGCGAGATAGACGGCGCCCGGACGCTCCGTGCCGTTGAAGCCCCAGACGGCCTTCGGGATCTGCGGATCGAGATCCATCGTCTCAGTGCCATAGCACCAACACGGCGTGACAGAAAGGGATACGCCGACGTTGTTGTCACGGAACTTGTTCGCGCACATCGCGGCCTCAAAGCGTCCACCGATCGTCGTGTCCGAAATGACGCACTGTACCGGCGTCCCGTCAGGATACTTGAGGTTGTCGCTGATCAACTTGGCCGCGGCTTTCGCCATGTCCATCGTCTGATCTTCGAGCGATTCACGCACACCACGACGACGACCATCGATAATCGGACGAATGCCGACCTTCGGGAAACCGTTCGCCGTGAACACTGTCTGAGCCATTTTCGTTTCCTTTCCTTTGGTGCACTGACGTATTCCGAGCGTCCCCTGTGCGTTATGTTGCACCGCTCAATCCCGTAAGCGCACTACTATTATAACAAATCTCCACTCGGACGATTAGAGATTTGTATGATCGGAAAGTAATGGGTTCGTCGGTGCGCGATTTTTGCTATAATCATTGAAAATAGGGCATCACAAGGGGACCATATGAACAACGATACACCGATCGTGCCGCGTCAGTATCTTTCGATTTTTATCATGCTCGTGAGCTGCTTCGCGCTCTGGGGTTTGCTGAACAATATGACGGACAACCTGGTGCCGGCCTTCCAGAAGATCTTCCGCACGAGTCAGTCAACCGCAGGATTCGTGCAGATCTCGTTTTACGGTGCCTATTCGGTCATCGCGATCTTCGCCTCATTGCTCATCCAGAAAGCCGGTTATCGCGTGGGCGTACTGGTCGGACTGTGCGTTTACGTTCTCGGCGCTTTGCTGTATGTGCCGGCCTGTATCGCCCAAAGCTTCTGGACTTACATTGCCGGCATTTTCATCGTGGCAGGCGGTTGCGCGGTTCTTGAAACGACCTGCAACCCCTACGTGCTCGCGCTCGGTGACGAGTCCACGGCCGTTCGCCGACTCAACTTCGCGCAGATGTTCAACCCCGTGGGGTCCCTCGCGGGCATTCTCCTGGCTCAGCAGTGCATTCTCGCGAATCTGAATCCAGCCACGGTCGATGAGCGCAACGAACTCGCTAAAACGGCTCCGGAACAGCTCAACGCGATCGTCAATCACGAGCTGTTCTGGGTCTGCGTGCCGTATGTCGGACTCTGTGCGGTCGCCGCTTGCATCGGTTTCTTTTTCTTCTTCTCCAAGCGCTCGAGCGTCGATGAGGTGAAGCACGAGAAGACAGATTTCAAGGTCATCTTCTCAATTCTCGTTCATTCCCCGAAATGGTATCTGGGCGTCATTGCACAGGTCTTTTATGTCGGCGTGCAGATTGCCGCCTGGACCTGGATGAACGTCTATTGCCAAAAGGAGCTCGGCGTGACATCCGAGCATGCGGCGACCTATTATCTCATCGCCTTGTCGACGTTCATCGTCTGCCGTTGGATCGCCACGTTCTGCATGAAGTACATCGACCCGGCCAAACTCATGGCCCTGTTCGCGATCTGCGCCATTGCCTGTTCGTTCGGTGTCATGTACCTGCGGACCGACGTGTTGTTCTCGATCGGCGGACTCAGCTTCTCGGCGAACATCATCTGTCTCGTTCTGATGAGCGGCTTCATGTCTCTCATGTTCCCGACCATCTATGGCATCGCGCTCGGCGGCATCGATCCGCGCGCCCACAAGATCGGCGCGGCCGGCCTGATCATGGCCATCGTCGGCGGCGCCTTGCTGACGCCATGGATGGCCGACATCATTGGTGATGCGAATTCGGTTTGGTGTCAGCTCGTGCCGATGTTCTCGGGCGAGTGGGATACGAACCTCAAACTGACCCAGGCCTCGCTGCGCGCGTCCTTCATCGTGCCGGCGATCTGTTTCGCCGTGGTGCTGCTCTATGCGATCCTGTTTGCGAAGAGACGCAAAGGATAAGAGGCCGATTCTCAGCGGATGTCGCGCACGCGGATTTCAACATGCGGCTCGCCGAAGTTTGAAATCTCGAGACTGAACAGCACGTCCTTCAAATTGGACGCGCCGGCACGGAGTGAGTCGGCCTCGTCGCCATGACCCCACCAGACGCCGCGGAGCGGGGTTTTGCCGCCAACCAGGACTTGAAGGTGCTTGGGATTGTTCCGCATCGGACGCAGCTCGGCCAGCGGAACTCCGCGAAGCGCAAAGACCGGCTCGGGATTCCCTTCGCCAAACGGCTCCATCGCGGCGACCTTCTCGGCCAGCTCGAGCGTCAGATCCTCGGGCTCGACCCAGGCGTCGATCGGCATGGCCGAGCGGACCTCCTCAGGGAGCTTCTCGTACTGGATGGCACAGGCCTGACAGAAAAGCTCCCGCAGACGGTCCATCTGCCCTTCCTTGACACCAAGGCCCGCCGCTCCTGCGTGGCCGCCAAAATGCGTGAGGGCCTCCGAACAGGCCTCGAGCGCATCCCGGACGTTATACCCTTCCGGCGCACGGCAAGAGCCCTTCCCGTTCACCAACACGCAGACGGGCACACCCAAGCCGCCGCGTTCCGTGGCGAGACGCTCGAGGACGCGCGCCGCGACAATCCCGGCGACTCCCGGTTTGACCAGCGGACCCGATTCGCCCAAGTCAATGACCTGTCCCGCCGCACCAGGAACGACACGCTCCATCGCACGTTCGGTCATCCCCTGTTCG
>CALZAJ010000054.1 GCA_945613785.1 uncultured Verrucomicrobiota bacterium
GAGCGCGAGGATCATCAGAACGCCTCACTTCCGCTTCGCGAGCATCTCGTGGTATTCGGAGTAGCTGCCTTCGAACCACGTCGTCTTACCCTTGCCCTCGAAGGCGAGGATGTGGGTCGCGATGCGGTCCAGGAACCAGCGGTCGTGCGAGACGACCATCACGCAACCACCGAACTCCTGCAGGCCTTCCTCAAGCGAACGGAGCGTGGCGACGTCAAGATCGTTCGTCGGTTCGTCGAGGAGGAGGAGATTGCCGCCGGAGGTGAGAAGCTTGGCGAGATGGACGCGGTTACGTTCGCCGCCCGAGAGGACGCCGACCTTCTTCTGCTGTTCGGGTCCGCGGAAATTGAAGCGCGAGCAGTAGGCGCGGCCGTTCATCATCGTCTGGCCGGCGAGACGGACGTATTCGCCGCCGCCCGTGATCGCCTCGTAGACGGTCTCGTCCGCCTTGAGCTCGCTGCGCGTCTGATCGACGTAGCTGAGCTTGACGGTCTCACCGACCGTGAACGTGCCCGAAACGGGCTTGAGCGCACCGGTGATGAGCTTGAAGAGCGTCGTCTTGCCGGCGCCGTTCGCGCCGATGACGCCGACGATGCCACCACGCGGCAGGTCGAAGTTGAGGTCGGTGTAAAGGACCTGGTCGCCGAAGGACATCGAAACGTGCTCGGCCTTGACGACGAGGTTGCCCAACCGCGGACCCGGCGGGATGCGGATGACGAGATCGTCTTCGCGCGTATTGACCTCCTGCTTCTGGAGTTCCTCGTAGCGTTCGACACGGGCCTTGGCCTTCGCATGGCGTCCCGACGGATTCGTCTGGATCCACTTGAGCTCGTTCTCAAGCATCTTCTGGCGGGACTTCTCGACCTTCGCCTCACGCTGGAGCATGGCTTCCTTCTGCTTGAGCCACTCTTCGTAGTTGCCCTTGTACGGATAGCAGATGCCATGGTCGAGCTCGAGGATCCAGTCCGTCACATCGCTGAGGAAGTAACGGTCGTGCGTGACGACAATGAGCGTGCCCGTGAACTCCTTGAGATACGCCTCGAGACGGAACGTCGTCTCGGCGTCGAGATGGTTCGTCGGCTCGTCCAGAAGAAGGACATCGGGATTTGAGAGCAGGAGCCGCGCAATCGCCACACGACGGCGCTCGCCGCCCGAGAGGACCTTCACCTCCTTGGAGCCGTCCGGACACCCGAGGTCGGCCATACGGCGCTCGACGAGATTCTCGAGATTCCAGTAGTCGTTCTTGTCGATGATCTCCTGCAAGCGCTCCATCTCGGCCGCCGCTTTGGGATCGTCCAGCTCGCAGCAGAGATCCTCGTAGCGCGTCACCATCGCCTGCGCGTCCGCCACACCTTCCATCACGACTTCGAGAACGGTCTTCGAATCGTCCAGCTCCGGCTCCTGCGGCAGATAGCCGACCTTGGTGCCCTTCGCAACCTGCACGGTACCCAGGAGGTCGGTATCGAGCCCCGCCAGGATCTTCAAAAGGGACGACTTACCCGCGCCGTTGCCGCCGATCACGCCGATATGAGCGCCATAGAAAAACGAAAGATTGACGTCCTTCAAAATGGTCTTCGTTCCGACCTGCTTCGTGACGTCGATGAGACTGAACTGATATTCACCTGCCATGATTGTTTCCTTTTTGGCATAGTATATCAAAAGGAAAGGAACCGCGGCAGTTGCCGCGGTTCCTTTGAATCCGATTCTCGGACGCTGGGCCTTAGGCGGCCGCCTCGTCGTTGATCGTGATCTTGCACTTGGCGGTGACGCCCTGGCCGAGGTCGATGACGGCCTCGTACTCGCCGACTTCCTTGAGGGAGTCCTCGAGGGAGAACTGACCGCGCTCGATCTTGATGCCACGCTGGGCTTCGATCGCCGCGAGGAGGTCGGTGACGCTGACGGCGCCGTAGAGCTTCGTGCCGTCGGTCGTCGCGGCCGAAACCGTGAGCTCGAGCTTGTCGAGCTTGCGGGCGATCTCGAGAGCAGCCTTCTTCTCCTCGGCGGCACGAGCGGCACGCTCGGCCTCGAGCTTCTTCAGACGACGCTTCGCAGCCTCGGTGGCGAGGGACGCGAGACCCTTCGTGAAGAGGTAGTTACGGGCATAACCGGGGGCGACCTTGACGATCTCGCCGGCCTTGCCGAGCTTCTTCACGTTATCCATGAGCATAACTTCAATAGCCATTGTCGTGCTCCTTTCCGATTAGGCCATGAGGCCCATGTTGCGGGCGCGCTTGACGCCCTGGCGGATCTGACGCTGCTGCGCGGCGGTGACGCCGGTGATGCGGGCAGGAAGGATCTTGCCGTAATCGGTGATGTAGTACTTCAGGGTCTCGATGTCGTTGACGTCGATCTGATCGGTCGTGCCGAGCGGCGGACGCTTGCGCGCCGCAAATTCCTCACCGGCCGAGCTGTTGGATTTCTTGAAAGCCATTTTGGTTTTCCTTTTAGAGATTGATGTTTAGAACGGAATGGTCGAGTCTTCTTCAGATCCGGAGGCAGTCGGTTCGGACGCCGGCACCGAAGCAGGAGCGGCGGCCGCAGGACGATCTCCGCGCGAGCTCAGGAACTTGACGGCCGTCGCACGCACCTTAAGGGCGCTGTGCTTGACGCCATCCTTCTCCCAGGTGTCCTGCTGGAGACGGCCCTCGACGAGGATTCCGCTCCCCTTGACGAGGTACTGGCCGCAGAGCTCCGCCGACTTGTCCCACACGTCGACATCGACGAAGATGGGGAAGTCTTGCAGCTGCCCGTCGCGGTCCCTCCTGCGCTCGTTGACCGCGAGACGGAGGCGCGCGACTTTCATGCCGCTGCCAACCGTACGCATGTCAGGATCACGCGTGAGGTTGCCCATCAGGATCACTTTGTTGAAAGAAGCCACGTGCCTTCTCCGACTTCCTTAGTCCTCGGTCGTCACGGCCGCAGCAGCGGCGGCTTCCTTCTTGGCCTGGCGCTCGGCGCGGGCCTGACGCTCGGCGGCGATCTTCGCCTCTCGACGCTCGTCGACGGCGAGGATCTGAACACGGAACACCTCTTCAACGAGAGCGTAGCGGTTCACCAGCTCGTCGACCTTAGCCGGATCGAGCTCCATGCGGACCTTGACGTACACGCCCTTGTCCTTCTTGGACATCGGACGGGCGAACGGACGCAGGCCGAGGGACTCGGTCGAGAGCACGTTGCCGCCGACGCGGGTGACTTCCGCGAGAGCCTTCTCAAGGTTGGCGTTCAGGACATCGTCCTTGGCAATGCCGACGAAGATATAGAGAGCATCATACTTCTTCATTATTTGGCCTCCTTCTTAGCGGCGTCGTCTTCCTTGCCCTTCTTGATCACTTCGGGAGACTTCTCCTCGCCAGCGGCGGCAGGAGCGTCATCCGGGCCCTTGACGACGGCCACGGGAATCTCACCGCGCGTGATGAGGGTCTGCTTGTCGCCAAGCTGGAGATCACGGACGAAGAGCGTCTCGTTGACGTTCATCTTCGAAACGTCGATCTCGAACTTCTCCGCGATATCCGTCGGGAGGCATTCGACGTCGACCGTGCGGAGCATCTGAGCCAGAACGCCACCGCCGAGCTTCACGCCGACCGCTTCGCCCACGAGATACAGCGGAACCGTGACGCGCACCTTCTGGGTGAGCGAAACTTCGCTGAAATCCACATGAATGGGAGTACCCGCCAGGACGTCGTTCTGCATTTCACGCATGAGCGCCGGAACCTCGGTACCGTTCATATCCAGCGTGACCAACAGCTGCTTGCTCGCGTGGCCGCGCATCGCCATCATGAACTCGTGCTTGGGGAGCTTGATGAGCTCCGTGCCGCCCTTGTTCATCTTCATCACCGAACCGGGAATCATCCCCGCACGGCGCAAACGACGGACAGCACCCGTACCCTGCTCGGTACGCGCTTCCGCCTTGATCTTGATCTGATCCATTTGTTGCCTTTTCTGGTAATTTGATCGCCTACACTCGCGCACGCACGCTACTCTCGGCGACAAAACGGAGAAAAGTATATCAAAAACGGACGATTAAGAGCAATAGGGAAAATTAGAAAAAGAGATCGCGCTCGCCGCGGCAAGTCGCCTCGTACTGCTTCATCACCGTCGGATAAAACTTCGGCAGCCATTCCTTGATGCCGGCAAGTTCCTTCTCGATGAGCGCGTCACCAATCGCACGGGTATCATCGGACGCGAAATCGTCCAACCACTCGCGGAACGTGAGAACAGCGTTAATCTTGCAGAATTTTCCTTCGCGGCCCGTTTTCAGCGCATCCATGATGCAGCCGCCGGTACGTCCGCAACGGTAGCCCGCCGTGCAGAAGCTGGTAATCGTGTCCTTCGAGGCGAGATAACGAACCATCTCGTCGAGCGAACGGTTGTCACCCAGCATGAACTGCTGACGCTCCTTCTCCTGATGCGCCTCGTTCTCGAAGTCGCTGTAGCCCTTGATCGCGATATTCGACGAGCAGTCGAGCTGCGTCATGCCGCAATCGAGGATGCGGTTGCGGGACTCGGGGCTTTCGCGCGCCGTGATGATGATGCCCGTATAGGGAACGGACAGGCGGGCGATGGTGACGATCTTCTCGAACGTCGCGTCGTCGATGAGCCACGGGGACTCCTCGGGGACCTTCGTGCCAGATGCCGGTTCGAGACGCGGGAAGGAAAGCGTGTGCGGTCCGATGTTGAACCAACGCTCGAGATCTCGGGCATGCATGATCGTCGCCAACAGCTCGAAACGCCAGTCGCAGAGTCCGTAGAGAACGCCCAGTCCCACATCGTCCACGCCCGCCTCGAGACAGCGGTGGAAGCAGGTCGTCCGCCAGTCGTAGTTGCCCTTCACGCTCCACGCCGGGTGCATCTCCTCGTAAAGCTTGCGGTTGTACGTCTCCTGGAAGACCTGAAACGTGCCGATGCCGACGGAACGCAAGACCTTGAGATCGGCGATCGGCAACGGCGCGGCGTTGATGTTCACGCGGCGGATGCCGTTCTTGTGCCCCGAACGCGGTGCCGGGACCTGACGGTTGTAGCACGTCTCGATCGTCTCGGCAATGTACTCGGTCGACGTCGTCTGATGTTCGCCGTAGACCGCGATGAGACGCTTGTGTCCGATACGGCCCGCAAGGACGTCGATCTCCTCCTTGAGCTCGTCCATCGTCAGCACACGGCGTTTCTGCAGTTCGTTGCCCTCACGGAAGCCGCAGTACTTGCAGCCGTTCACGCAGAGATTGGACATGTAGAGCGGCGCAAAGACAACAATGCGGTTGTCGTAGACTTTCTTCTTGATGCGCAAGGCCGTCGCACGCATCTCGGCAAAGAGCTCGGGATCAAAAGCCGCGGACATCAGAACGGCGGTCTCTTCGGGGAGGAGCGTCTCGCACGTCGACTCGCTCTTGGCGAGGATCTCCCGCACCTTCACGGGATCGGCCGGCTTCATGGCGATCTCGTCGATGCAACGGAGAATCTGCGCCTCGTCAATAAAATGCTTGCCGCCCGGCAGATACTTGTCGATTTCCGACTGAATGATGAAATTCTTCGTGTAATCCGCCGCGGTCGCGAACTTCCTGATCGATGAACAGTCTGCCATATGCCCCTTTCGTCTGCGAAACGCGCATATTATACTCCCCTTTTGTCCTTCCGACAAGTCAAGGGGTCACCATTCGACGTCTTCCTCTTCAACGGCAGCCGCGCGCTCGTCCATGATACGATCGAATTCGTCTTCGCCCAGGAGATCCATCAGCTCGTACGGCTTGTCCGGCTCCACCGCCAGATAACGCAGCGCCGCCGTGGCGATGCGTTTGAAGACAGGACCCGCCGAGTTGCCGCCCTGATGGAACCTGGTCTTCTCATCGAAGTCCAAGGTCACGAGGACGACGATGCGGGGCGGCACCGGCTGGTCGTCCGCCGGATCACGCTTGACGACACCCGACGGGACGATGCCGCAGAACGTCGCGCGGTAAAGGCCCGGCAGATAGCCCCGCTTGCCGGCCGACTTCTGCGCCGTGCCGGTCTTGCCCGCGATCGAATAGCCGCGGATGGCGGCACGCCGCGCCGTACCGGAGCTCGAGGCGACGCCCAGCATCATCTCACGGACCTGCCGCGACGTCCCGCGGGAGATCGGACGACCCAGGACCTCCGGCGTGTGACGATAATGTTCCGTCCCATCCGGATTCAGGATCGTCTCGACGATGTAGGGCTTCATTCGGATGCCATCGTTCGCAATCGCCTGATAGGCCGACGCCAGCTGCAATGCCGTGACGGTGATGGCCTGTCCGATCGGCGCGCGCGAACGCGTCGCCTTATCCCACTCCTTCACGTCGCGACTGATGTAAGGCGGCAACATGCCCGTCTCCTCGCCCGGGAGCCCGACGCCCGTCTTCGCGCCGAACCCGAAGTCCTTGAAGTACTTCAGCAGCGTCTTCTGTCCGAGATTGTAGCCGAGCTTGCCAATGACAATGTTCGAGGAGTGGACGATCGCATCGCGGATCGTCATCCGCGGCTCCCAGACGTGCGAACCGTCGCCCGGCAGCTTGTAGTAACCCTCTTCATAGCGATCCGTCGAATACAGCGAATCAGGACGGATGAAACCCGTGTCCAGACCCGCGCACGCCGTAATGACCTTCATCACGCTGCCAGGCTCATACGTGTAGTTCGTCACGCGATTGATCTTCGCGTTGTCGGCGCAGCGTCCGTAGGAAAGCGGATGGAAGTCCGGCAACGAGGCCATCGCCAGCACCGCACCCGTCTTCGCATCCAGAATCGTGCACCAGCCGCTGCCGGCGCCATACTCCTTCAGACCCCACGCCAGTGCCGTCTCCGCCTCGTACTGCAGGTTGTTGTCGACCGTCAGGTAGATGTCGCGCCCCGGCACGGGAGGGACGACCTCCGTGCGCTTTTCGTACAGCTCGCGGCCGCGCGCGTCCTTCTTGCTGCAGATCTTGCCAGGCGCACCCGACAGGTCCTTGTCGTACATCAGCTCAATGCCCGCCGAACCGACGTTGTTGGCGTTCACCGAGCCGATCACATGGCTGAGCCGATGGCCGCCCGGGTACTGTCGCGGCTGCTTCTCCACGATGGCCACGCCCGCAACCCGACGGCGGTCGGTCATGACCTCGAACGCGGAAACGTCGTCCGATTGGGTGAGGTATTGGAACCGGTTCGCCTTGTTCGCCGCCAATGCCAGAACCCTCCGATAGTCCAGGTGCAGCGTATCGGCGATCGTGCGGGCAATCGCCTCCGGCTTGCGCGGCTTCTCGCCGCGATAGGAAATCTGATGATCGGCCATCGCCACCGGATCGAGCCGATACTCCCAGACCGGAACCGATTTGGCCAAAGGACACTTGCCGCCGTCGGAACTGAAAATGGAACCGCGGCGGCCGTTCAAGGTCACGACCGTGTCGTACTTCTTGGTCGGCGTGTCGCTGACCTCAAGATGCGTGCGAATCAGACCCTGGGTGCAAAAGGCGCAATAAAGGAACATCAACCCCACGAGAAGCCAGAACCGCGCCTGCTCGCCACGCATTCCCATGCCGGTCAATGCCTTTTAGGACGACGCCCTCCGACGGCCGGACGATACGCGGCCGTGTTCGAATGAGAACGCTGCTCCATCCTGGAGACGGCGAACTGCCCAGGCTCGGGCTTGCCGGCCGCGTTCATGCGGATGTTCTGCGCGGCATTGGCATAGCGCATCGCCAGGCCATGACGCTTCAGCGCCGCCTCAAGACGGTCCGGAGTCGTCATCTCCTCCCAACGGGCGCTCTCACGGCTACAGTCATCTTTCAGACGATTCAGCTGAGCTTCCTTCGCCCCGATCGACTTCATCAGCTGCGAACAGCTGGAGTCCGCCAGCAGATTGACGACGACCATGACGAACAGCATGACGATCACCGCGCAGAGCATCGTAGAGCCCTGTGCGATCACCGACATCTTTTTCGATATCTTACGGTTTTTTGCCATAGTCCTCCTCCTCCATTTCGATCACTCGGAGCTTCGCGCTCCGGGATCTCGGATTCAGCGCCGTCTCCTCCGCTCCGGCGACAATCGCCTTGCGCGAAATCGCCTTCGCCCTCGGGAGGTCGCCCTCCCAGCGTTCGCCGCCTTGCTGCAGCGAAACCATCCGCCCGACATGCGCGGCGAAAGACCTCTTGACGACACGGTCCGTCAGCGACTCAAAGGTGATGACCGCGAATCGCCCGCCTTTGCGCAGCAGTCGGAAGCCGCCTTCCAACGCCCGCTCCAGCTCGCCCATCTCGTCGTTGACCTCCATCCGCAGGGCCTGAAAGACACGGGTCGCCGGATGATGCGCGCCACGCCTTCCCAGAATCCGCTCAAGATAGTCCGCCAGCTCCATCGTGGTCGTGAAGGAATGCTCCTTCCGCTCCGCCACAATCGCCCGTGCGATCCTCCTCGCCTGCGGTTCTTCGCCCCACTCGCGGAAGATCTCTTCCAACCGTTCCGCGCTCTCGTTGTTCACCAAATCCGCTGCGGTCACGCCTCGCGACCGATCCATGCGCATGTCAAGGGGTCCGTCCCGGAGAAAGCTGAACCCACGTCCGGCTTCATCCAGCTGAGGACTCGACACACCCAAGTCAAGCAAGATGCCATCGACTTCTGTCCAACCTTTTTCACACGCAATCTCCTTGAGATCCCCGTGGTTGCCCCTGGCGAGCGTCAGGCGGCTCCACTTCTCATCACCGCGACTTTTCAATTCTTCGACCTCGCGCAGCGCCTGGTCGTCGCGATCAATCCCCAGCACGCTCCCGCCCCGGACGAGAATCTCACGCGTGTGGCCGGCCCGTCCGAGAGTCCCGTCCACATATCGTCCGCCCGGCTTCACCGCCAAAGCGTCCACCGCCTCCAGCAGAAGGACCGGTATGTGCTTCTCGAACGACATCCCTCCCGTTTCCCCTCGTTAGAAGCCCGCCAGCGCCAGCGCCTCGCGGAGACCAGCCTGATCGACCTCGTCCGCCGGCGCCAGGGCCTCGGGATTCCAGAGCTGAATCGTACGTACCGCACCCACCATCGCGACAGTCGTCGTCAAGTTCGCAAACTGAAGGAGCTTGTCGCTGATGCGGATACGGCCCTGAACATCAAGCGCGGGC
>CALZAJ010000055.1 GCA_945613785.1 uncultured Verrucomicrobiota bacterium
AGGACAATCCTATGGCCTTGCTCGCAGGGTGTGATTCGCAAGTTGTGGGACTTGTTGGCATTTTTTGCGCCGTCCAGTCCATTCTAAAACGAAAGAGCTTCTGCAATGGCCTCGGCGGCGGAGATGAGATCGGCGTCGCGTATCTATCGTCCGGACCCGTGCGATCAATCGCGGGCCATGAGGCGGGCCAGGGCCGGGAGGGCGACGAGGGCGGCGAGGGTGGCGACGATGAGACCGCCGAGCTGGACCGCCGCAAGCGGGGCGAGAAGTTCACCGCCCGGAAGATCGTAGGCCGCGGCAATCGGCACGAGGCCGAAGACCGTCGTCAGCGACGTCATCAGGATCGGCACCATGCGTTCGCGGCTGCCGAGCTCCACCGCTTCGCGCGAAGGACGTCCCTCGGCGGCCAGCTCTCGATAGCGGCCCACGAGAAGGAGTCCGTTGCGGATGGTGAAGCCGATCACGGTGACGAATCCGACGAGCGACGCGACTGAGACGATGCGTCCGGAGAATTCGACGGCGATCACCGCACCCACCAGCGCGAGCGGCACGGTTGCCAGCACCATCGTCGCGCGCCAGCACGATTCCGTCGCCATCGACAGGAGGACGAAGATCAGGACGAGCAGTCCGAGCGACAGGAATCCCAACGTGCGCTTCGCCGATTCGCTCGCCTCGTAGCTGCCGCCGAACGACGCGGTACAATCATACTCCGCCAACATCGGCCCCAGGCGCGCGCCCAGCTTCTTCACGAGCTCGCCGACCGAAATCCCTTCGGCCGGATTCAGCGTGATGAGCGCGAGACGGCGTCCGTTCTCATGCACCACCAGATTGGACGCTTCCTCGCGATGGACCCGCGCTACGTCCCCGAGCCGCACGAAGCGTCCCGCACGCGACTTCAGCAACAGCCCGCGGATGCCCTCTTCGTCCGCCGTCCCTTCCGCCAGCCGCAGCGTGATGTCGCGCCGGTTCTGTCCCTCGACCACGACATCAAGGACGCGTCCGTTGTACGCCGCCGAAACCTGTTCGCCCACATCGGTCAGCGAGAGTCCCTCCTGCGCGAGCCGCGGCAGGTCGTAATCGATCTTCAGCGTGTCGATGAGGATCTCGCGGTTCGCCTGCACATCCGCGACTTCGCTCATCTTCGCCAGCTCGTCCTTCGCCAGCTTCGCCGCCACACGGATCTTCTCAGGATCCTCTCCGAAGATGTTGAGCGACAGCTCCGCGGCGCTGCCCGAAAGGACCGCGCTGATGCGATGGGCAATCGGATAGCCGATCATCCCGCTCGCACCGGGAACGGCCTTCACGATCGCATTCATCTTCGCCTTAAGCTCGTTCTGCGGCTTCGCGAGATCGACTCGCACGATGAGTTCGCTCGCCGACACCGGCTCGGCATGCTGGTCACGCTCGGCGCGTCCTGTCCGTCGCGTGACGGACAAGACACCGTCAAGCTTGCGGATTTCCTCCGAGACATTTTCGCTCACGCGTTCCGATTCGTCCAGTGACGTGCCCGGCACCATCGAGACGAAGACGGTGTACGTATCCTCATGGAACGGCGGCAGGAAACTCGAACCGAAGCCCGTCGCCCACCAGAGCGCCGCGCCCGTCACAATCGTCGCGAGGAGCGTGACGGACTTCGGGAAACGAATCGCCACCGAGAGGAACGGCGTGTAGATCGCCTGCAGCAACCGCTCCGCAAGCGACGGCGCATGTCCTGTTCCGTCCGACCGGTTGTCGGCTGTCCGCAGTCGCGCGGCTTCTTTCCGCCGCTTGCCGAAGATGAGCGCCAGCACCGGGGTGACGGCGAAAGCCGAGACGATCGAGCTTGCGAAGATAATGAGATAGGCGTAGGCGAGCGGACGGAAGAACTGTCCCTCGAGTCCTGTGAGGAAGAGGACCGGCAGGAAGACGAGCATGATGATCGACGCCGAGAAGAACACGCTCGGCGTGACGGCTTTCGACGCGGATGCGAGTTCGTCCTTGACGCGCTCTGGCGTCACGACGGCCAGACGACGGCGGAAGATCTCCGTATAGATGATGGCGCCGTCGACGATGTCGCCGACCGCCACGGCGAAACCGCCGAGCGTCATGATGTTGACGCCGAGGCCGGCCCAGGGGAAGAAGACGAGTCCGAGTCCGATCGAGACCGGCATTGTGATCAGGACGATGAGAAGCGCCCGCACGTTGAGCAGCGTGAGTCCGAGGACGAGGATGACGATCAACACGGCATCGCGCACCATGTGCTTGCCGTTGTCGATCGAGACGTTGATGAAATCACGTTGACGATAGGCGTCGCGCTCGAGGCAGACCCCCTCGGGAATCAGGAAGGTGTCGAGCGCCGTCTCGACAGCCTTTGTCAGCTCCAGCGTGTTGCCGCCCGGCGCCTTCTGCACCGAGAGGACGACGGCGTCCTTGCCGTTGAAGGACGCACTGCCGCGGCGCGGAGCGCCGGCGAGCGAGATGTCGGCGAGCGCGCCGAGCGTCAGGGGCTCCCCCTTCTCGTTTGGGACCCACACGGACTTGAGCGCATCGACCGCGTCGGCGCGCGCGACCTGACGGACCGGCAGTTCCTCGCCGCGGACGTTCGGGAGATAGCCAGCGCTTGCCCACGTGCAGGAGGACGAGACGGCCTCTGCGATGTCCGAGAGACCGAGTCCGTACTGGGCTAACACGCGCGGCTTGTAGCCGACGCAGATCTCCGGCAGGTTGCCGCCCATCGTGACGACTTGGGCGATGCCGGGAATCGCGAGGAGGTGATTACGCAACTTGTACTCGGCGAGTTCACGCAAGGCGAGTCCCGTCACGTTTGTCGCGGACGACGTGAGGGCGATCATCATGATCTCGCCCGAGACGGAAATCGCGGGGGCGATTTCAGGTTCAATGCCGGGCGGCAGGGATTCGCGCACCTGCCCGAGGCGCTCGAAGACGCGATAGCGCGAGACGTCGGGATCGGCCGACCAGTCGAAGTCGACCCACACGAAGGAGAGTCCGCCGCCGGAACTCGAGCGGACGCCCTTGACGCCGGTGAGTCCGTTCACGGCGGATTCGATCGGAATCGTGATGCGCTGTTCGACCTCTTCCGCGGTGAGTCCGCCCGCTTCCGTCTGGATCGTCACGCGCGGGACCTTGATATCCGGAAAGACGTCGACTGCGAGATTCTGAAGGACAAGATAGCCACCAAGAATCGCGCCGAGGGCAAGCACGAGCGTGAGACGAGGTCCGTTGATGATCAGCTTGAGGAGTCGATCGAACATCTCACGTCACTCCTCGTCGTGTCCGCCCGCGTGAAATTTCCCGTCCGCATGGAAGTGTCCCGCCGCGCGCTTCTCCTGTCCGCGGCTCGGCAACGCCTGGCGAAGTTCATAGAGGCCCTTCACGACGACTTCGGCGTCGGCTTCGAGTCCTGAGACCTCGGTCCAACCGTTGGCCGTGCGACCGGGCGCAATCGGCTGTGTCACGAAGCGGTCCTCATCATGTTCGTCGCGCACCAGCACCGTCGGCGCGATACCATCGCGGAAAATCGCGGCAGTCGGAATGGCGAGAACGGGTTCGCCGTTCGTCTCCTTTCGCATTTCGAGCTGCACGCTCTCGCCGATCCGCACCTTGGGTTTGGCATCCGCGGCAAACGCAAACCAGACATCGACGAGTCCGTCGTTCTTCGTGCGGTCCAGGAGCACCGTGCCAGGTTCGCCGGCAACGGACGCGGAGAGTCCGTCGGACAGCTCGACCGCTTCGCTGACGGGCAGGCGCGCGAGGACATACGGTTCGCTCTCGGCGCGAAGGCGGGCAAGCGGCGCCCCACGTTCGACATAAGATCCCGACGCGACTTCGAAACCGAGGAGACGTCCCGCACACGGAACGGTCTGCGCGAATCGGCCTTCTTCGGCGGACACGACGAGAAGTCCATTCGTCAGCGCCGCATAGGTGATGCGGGCGATCGAGAGATCCGTCTTGAGCTGTGCGTTCTTCGCGCCAGCTGTCGTCAACAGTTCGAGCCGCGATTCAAGGGCCTTCAATTCGCCGTGCTGAGCTGCGGCCTCCGGCGAGACGAATTCGAAAAGCCGTTCGTCAGGGGCGACGGCCTGCGGTGCGGCGGCCATGTAGGTGACGAATCCGCCGATGCGGGCGCTGATCGTACGTGCCGCCTTCGGATTCTCCACCACACGCGCGGGAACGGTGACAATCGAATCGAGGACGCGTTGTTCGGCGCGGACAGTCGTCAGTCCGATCAGCTTTGACGCGGCCTCGCTCACTTCGACGCCGCGTTCCTCGCCATGGCCGTGTTCATCCGCGTGTCCGTGCGCCTGCGCGTCATGGTCATGTTCGTGTTCCTCATGCGCCCACGAAAGGCAGACGCACATCGCGATCAAGACTCCGATGATGGTTTTCATTCTTCCGAAATTCCTTCTTCGTCCTTGAGACGTGAGACCAGGACATTAATCCGATAGGTTGCGGTAATGGCCGCGATGCGACGACGGAACACGTTCACGTACTGGTTCCAGTCCTGTTGAATGCTGGCGACATATTCGCCAGCCGTGATTTCGCCCGCCTCATAGAGTTCTTCTGCATAGGCGCGCGAACTTTCGACGCTCCAGTCTCCGACTGCGGCCAAGGCCATTTGGGCGTCGATATAACGCTGGACGGCATCGCGCCAGGCGATGATGGCCGCGTGGCGACTTTCGTCTCGGGCGCCCTTCGCTTCCGCAATGCCTTGTCGGTTGCGATTCCAGAGCGGCAAGGAGAGTCCGACCGTAAAGCCGACCTTATCGAATCCGTCCTCACGCGTGTAGGCCGGTCCGATCGAGAGTTCCGGATACTGTCGACGGATTTCCTTTTTGAGTTCCGTCTCCTTACCTTCGTGTCGCGCAAGCGCGGCCTGCACTTCCGGAGCACGGACGAAATCGAGGTAGTCGACTTCATTCGTCGTCAGGACCGGGAGCGCGTCCTCGTCATTCCACAGGAGCACGCAGCCCGGCGGAATTCCCGTCAGGCGACGAAGCTTGGACTCGGTCTCGATGCGTTCTTTACGAAGTTCGAAGAGCGTCTGATCGAGTTCGTTCTCGGCTACGTTCTGCTGCAGGTATTCTGTTTTCGTCAGCTCACCGGATTCAGCCAGACGGCGGGAGACATCTCGCGCCGACCGATAGCTTTCGCTTCGACGATCGTTGACCAGGAAATCGGTCAGTCGTTTGAGAGACAAGGAGGTGTGGGCAAGGTTCGCGGCTTCGATGATGGTTTCGTCCTCAGCTGCGATGATCTCCCAGCGATCTGCCTCGGCATAGGCCTCGGCTGCCTTGCGCTCGAGTCCCGGAATGCCGGTGACTGGAATCGTGAGCGAGACGGATCCGCCGTAGGTCCAGGGATTCTTCGGCTCCTTCAGGACCCGGAGCACATCAAGATCGAGGCTCGGATCGTCCCAATACCCCGACGCATCCGCCTTCGCCGCGGACTTCGCGTGGGCGAGGCGCACGGCATTCAGTTCGGGACTGAAGGCGATCGCCCGCAACAGGGCGTCTCCGATCGACAGCGTGACGCACTGTTGTCCGTTCGTCCAATCTGCAACTTCAGCTTCCCAATCAACGGGAGCCGGCTCGTAGGAAACGCAGCCAGCAAGGAGCAGACACGGGAGCAGAGAGAAGAGGCGCCTCACTTCTGCGTCTTACCCTCAATGGTCTTCGTGCGGCAATTGTGCTTGATGTCGACACCGCCGCCGCGCTTTCCGGTACGCTTCGGCTTGCAGCCACTGTGAACCTTGACCGTGCGATTCGATGTCACGACTGGCGTGACGGGCGTGGCAGGTTCGGAGGCAGGCGACGGAGTTTCTGCGGCCGCGGCGGCCAGGACGGAACAAAGTGACATCGCAGCTATCAGCAGTTTCTTCATTTCAACATCTCCTTTCCTGAGGATGATGTCTCAATTCTAGAACATGCGAATTTCCATCACCTTGCCGCGAGATTGCCTTTTTGCAATGTTGGCGGGCGTCGGTTCAAAGTGTCACGCGGAAGGTCGTGCCGGCGTCGGGCTTGGATTCAAGGGAAATCGACCCGCCGTAGGACGAGACAATGGCATGGACGAGGGCGAGTCCGAGACCTGTCCCTTCGCCGCTGTGGGTCTTGCCGCGGTAGAAGGTCTCGAAGATGTGCTTCTGGTCTTCCTTCGGAATGCCGGGTCCGTTGTCCGACACCTCCAGCGTGATGCGTCCCATCCGTCGCGCAAGGCGAACGGAGACCGTGCAACCGAGCGCCGAGTACTTGATGGCGTTGTCGACGAGATTGCCGACGACGCGGATCATCTTGCCGCGCGTACACGAATAGGCAATCGGATCTGCGGGAACGTCGACGATGAACTTCATGCCGAGCGATTCGGCGGAAGGTCCGAAGAGATCGGCGACCTCTCGTACGACTTCGGTGAGATCGACCTCGGACTTCTTCTCCTCGTCTCCGTTTCGCTCGGTACGGGCGATCTCGAGATAGGTGTTCACGAGCGAGATGAGGCTCTCCGTCTCGCCCATCACTTCGCCGGCGAACGTCTCGAGGTTCTCCTGTTTCGCCACGGCCATCTCGGCACGGACGGAGAGACGGGCCAGCGGGGTCCGCATGTCATGGGCGATTGCATCCGCGGACTTCACGAGATTCTCCATCGCCTCTTCGGCGGAGCGCGTAATGAACGGCGCGAAGAAATATCCGACGAGGCCGGCGGTAAGGCTCATCGCGAGCCAGGACCAGAAGAGCGTGTGAGCGATCTGCTCGACATGGAAGGCGTGCACGGAGGCATGCATTTGCTCCATACCCTCGACCACGGGACAAACGTGGCTCTGCGAACCGTGCAGTTCGACCTGGTAGAGAATGAACGCTGTGAGTCCGGCGAGGATGCTGACCGACGCCATGTAGACGATTGCAGTACGGAAACGTGCGCGGCGGAACCAGCGGCGGTTGGCGGTATCAGTCAATCGCATAGCCGAAGCCCTTCACGGTGCGGATGAACGGCTGACCGTCCGTACGGAGTCCGAGCTTCTCGCGCAACCGGCACACGCGCGTCTCGACGACGTTGGTCTTGGGATCGAACGAGTAGTCCCAGACGCGTTCGAGGATGACGGACTTCGAAAGGACGCGTCCGCGGTTGCGCATCAGGTGCTCGACGAGCTTCATCTCGAGCGGCTGCAGTTCGAGTTCCTCGCCTCGGACGAAGAGCTTACGTGCGAGCAGGTCGAACTTGAGGTCGCTGGCGACGAGCACGGTCGGTTCGCTGCGTCCGGACACACGACGCAGAAGCGCCTGGAGACGCGAGAGGAGTTCGGTGACGGAGAACGGTTTCGCGAGATAGTCGTCGGCGCCGTTGTCGAGTCCGCGCACACGGTCGTCGACTTCGCCTTTCGCGGAGAGGACGATGATCGGGATCGTATTGCCTTCCGCCCGCACGCGGCGGATGAATTCGAAACCGTCGACCTTCGGCATCATGATGTCGGTGATGACGGCGTCGAACGACTCACCCTTGAGCCAGAGGAGTCCGAGCTGTCCGTCCCCGGCGATCTCCGAGGTGAAGCCAGCTTCGCCGATCGCCTTCGCGATCATTTCGGCGAGCTGTCGGTCATCTTCTACGATCAGGACGCGCATTACAGAAACTTGAAGCAGAGGGGCCGCCAGGCCTTGATCGGCTGGCCGACAGGGGTGAGCGTGCAGTCTTCGCGGTTGAAGGCATAGACTTGGATCTCATCGGACATCTTGTGTCCGACGACCATGAATTTTTCGCCCGGCATCAGTTCGAAGTCGCGCGGGAACTTGCCTGTCAGCATCGCGATGTTCTTGATCTTCAGCGAGCCAGAGGGTCCGACCTCGTAGAACGCGATCGAGTCGTAGCCGCGGTTCGACGCCATGAGGATCTTGCCGTCGGCCGTCAGCTTGATTGCAGCGGCCTTGGTCGCGAGTGTTTCGCCATCCGCTTCCCACTTGTTGAAATCGTCCGGCAGGGAAGAGACTTTCGCGATCCGTTCGAAGGGTCCGTCCGGATTGATCTTGTAAGAACAGACAGACGAATCGAGTTCATTGATGACGAACAGAATCCTGCCATCGTCAGCGAGGACGGCATGGCGGGGTCCGTCGCCAGGACCGGCGGCAAGGCGGAGCTCTGTCTTTTCCTGCATCGATTCGGGATCAAAGAAGCGGAGACGATCGCAGCCGAGATCGCAGACGCCCATCGTCTTTGCCATCGGGAAGAACGTCTGGTGGGCGAAGGCCTTCTGCTGACGTTTCTGATTGGGACCCACAGCGTCATCGGGAAGCTTGTGGGTGACGAGTCCCTTACCATCGATTCCGACCGTGCCGGCGATGCCCGACCAGTAGACTGCGAAAGAAACACGTTTCTCGTCCGGCGTGAGAGAGATGTGGCACGGCGTCTCGCACGGAAGGTCGCAGAGTTTCGTCATCGCGCCAATCGTGTGTCCCTCGATCGCGAACTTGACGATTGCGCCCTTGCCGTTTTCACCGATCGCGCTGTAGAGGTTCTTCTTCTCCTTGTCGATCTGGAAATAGGTTGTGCCTTGGAGATCCTTGACGGACTGCACGATCTTCGCCGTGCCCGTTTCGGTGTTGCATTCCAAAACATGAAGCGCCTGTTTGTCAGGCGCTCCGGTGTTGCATCCGACGATGCAGTAGACGATTGAAGCGAGCATGGCGTGCATGGCAAATGGAGAATGAAGAATGGAAAATGAGCTAAGGAGATTCATCTCTCATTCATTCTCCATTCTCCATTTTACATTTTCAATTTTTGAACGAATGAATCGGAGCGGGGATACGTCCGCCGCGGTTGATCATGTCCGCACAGGAGAACCTGTTCACCGGCATGACGGGTCCGTAGCCGAGGAGTCCACCGAACTCGACCGTATCGCCGACCTTTTTGCCGACGGCGGGAATGACGCGAACGGCGGTCGTCTTCTGGTTGACCATGCCAATCGCCGCCTCGTCCGCGATGATACCGGAAATCGTGGTGGCCGGCGTGTCGCCAGGAATGACAATCATGTCGAGACCGACGGAGCAGACGCAGGTCATGGCCTCGAGCTTTTCGATCGTGAGCGCACCCGC
>CALZAJ010000056.1 GCA_945613785.1 uncultured Verrucomicrobiota bacterium
TACGATGGCAACTTGAAGTTCGTTCTCGATGATCCGGAGAACCGTGTCTATTCCGTTTATCGCATGTGCTATCGTGGCGAGGGCGGATGGATGTTTCTTGATTTCGGCACTCTTGAGTCGCTTGCGAAGAAGACGATGCCGCATCTCGAGTTGGACTCTTTCTATGAATTGATGTGATTCTGTTGTCGGATCTTAGAACGTCCGAGTTCTTCAAGTTATACTGTCCGGCTCCAATTGTTCAGCAAGTTGCTGACCAATTGGGGTTGGTGGTGGGAACCACGCACCAAGTTGGTGCGCAAATAGTCCACCAACTTGGTGACCAATTGCAATTGGGGTAGTTTGAGGCAAAATTCCCCAATGTGTCGAAGTTGCTTTTTGCCGTTCCGCGGCGATATGATAGAATAGCTTCATTATGACGAAGGATATTGGAGTTGATCTTGATTGCCGTGTCTCGCGGGTCAGGTTCTGGGGCTGCAGTTTTTAGCAGAGCTTGTTGAAGGAGGTTTGACATGATGACGTATAGGCTGGTGATGCCAGAGGACATGAATCATTACGGATTCCTGTTCGGCGGGAAGATGCTGATGTGGATCGACGAGGTCGCTTGGATCGCCGTCTCGAATGACTATCCCGGTTTTCGGTTCGTGACTGTCGGCATGAGCGAGGTGACGTTCAAGAAAAGCGTCCATCCCCGCGCCGTCCTCCGGTTTGACGCGCAGAAGAAGCATGTCGGGAAAACCTCGGTTACCTATCACGTCGACGTCTACCGCCGTGACATCGAAGCATCGGACGAAGAGCATGTCTTCCATACGGACATTACGTTCGTGCGTGTCGACGAACACGGCAACAAGCTGGCGCTGTGAAGGACCGAGAAGTGACCCTCACCCCACCCGCTATTAAACTTCAAAAATGCAATTATGAATATCTTAAGAAAATCAATTTTAATCGCGCTTCCTCATGCGAAGGACATGGCCAACAGATGCTTTTGAATGTCGTGAACCATGGTCGGAGATGTATCGTTTAATAGGATAAACGAAAGGATCAATTGAACGATATGGCACGAAAACTGGCGGTCGGATGGTTTGACAACGAGTCCTTTGTGGACTCGTGTGCGCGTTATGTTTCACGGATCAAGGAGGTCTTCTTCGCGTGGCCGGGCGTGACCGCCAGCCGCCCGATGGATGACTGGACGCCTGCGCGGCGTGAACGGATTGTCTCGGATCTCCGCTGGGCACGGGAGAACGGAATCGAACTCGACGCGATCTTCAACGCGAACTGCTATGGCGACATCGCGATCTCGGAAACACTCGCCGATCATGTGACGGCGATGCTGAAGGAGATGGATGCCGCCGGACTGTTCCCCGAACATCTGACCACGACATCTCCATTCATCGCCACTGTTGTCCGGCAGCGTTTTCCGTCCGTAAAGATTCGTTTCAGCATCAACATGGATATCGCCAGTGAGATCGCCCTCAAATACGTCGATGAACTGTACGACGAGTTCTATGCGGGACGGAACGATCATCGGCGGCTCGATTATGTGAAGCGCATGGGGACATGGGCACGTGAGCATGGCAAGCTGATGGGCATCCAGGCAAATCCGGGATGTCTGCGGAACTGTCCGTTCCACCAGTTCCACAACAACCTCCACGGACACAATCGAATGGGGCAGTCTGTTGCGGGCGAGAAGTTCGGTTTTTCGGTCTTCCGCTGCCGGACGAATTTCGAGCGCGGCAACTACGAGGATTTTCTCCGTGCGATCTGGATCCGTCCGGAGGATCTGCCGCTTTACGAGCCGTATGTCGGCGTCGTCAAGCTGGCAACGCGGCGACATCCGAATCCGGCGAAGATCGTCGCGGCCTACGCAACCTGTTCTTATGACGGCGATCTGGCGGAGATCATGGATCCCTGCTACAAGTTCCCGATGATCATCGACAATCAGCGACTGGGAGCCTCGCCGCTCTGGCCCGAGGTCCGCGACTGCCGTGATGCCGACAACTGCACGAACTGCGGGAAGTGCTCCGCCTTGTTGAAGACCTGCGCTCGCGAGCGGAGCGACGGCGCGGCAGGTATGACAACTGAATTCGTGAGGTTTTTCAAAGGTTGAAACAGGACGGCCAAGAGACGGTTTCTGATGGCGCGCGCGAATTTCCAGTGCAACTGCCGATATCACGAGAGCGCTTTACAGACTCAATAGGAAACTGCTATACTACGCCTTAATCACAAGAAAGTCCTAGTCAGCATTGGCCGTGCAGCGTGTGTTGCACTGGAAATTTGCTGGCGGGTGGTATAATGGGCCGGTGAAGAAGATCATTATCGTTGGAGCGGGTTTCGTCGGGATGCAGCTGGCGCGCACGCTTGTCGCCGAGGGGCGGAGCGTCGTGCTCATTGACAAGGACGCGGATCGTGTTAAGGAAGCGGGCAATCAGATCGATTGCGCGGTCGTCCTGTCCGACGGAAACAGTCCGGCGGCATTGGAGGAGGCGGGTATCGCCTCGGCTGATGCGCTCGTGGCCGTCACCGAACAGGATGAGCTCAACATGATCACCTGCGCCTATGTCGAGGCGCACTATCCCGGCGTCTTCCGCATCGCCCGCGTGCGCAATTACGACTACTACGAGAGCGCAAGCCCGGTGGCCGGAGAACGTCACGTCTATGGCATCGATCGCGCCATTCATCCGAACATGGTGACCGCCGAGGCGATTCTCGCGGCCATCCGTAACGGCATGGTCGGCGAGACGGTCGACCTGGGCAAGGGCTTCGGCATCGTCTGGCTGACCGTCGAGAAGGAGTCGCCTCTCTACGGACGCTCCCTCAAGACGCTCTCGACGCTGGAAGGCTGGGCTTATCTCGTCGTCTCGATCGAACGTGGTTCCGTCAGCATCTTGCCGGACGGCGAGACCGTTCTTCAGGAAGGCGATCAGATCGGCGTCGTGGCGCGGCAGGATGAATTCGCCTCGCTCAAACGGTTCGCCAGCGTGGAAAGCGGAAGCGCGCGGCGGACGGTAATCTACGGCGCCGGTCCGATCGGCTACCTTCTGGCCGCCGACAGGAACCTCAAGAAGGTCACGGTCGTCGATTCCGACCGTGAGCGGTGCCGCAAGGTGGCCGAGCAGATCCGCAAGGCCCATGTCATTTGCGGGAGCCTGACGGAAGAGGACATCGTCGCCGAGGAACGGCTGGACGAGAACGACCTCTTTGTCGCCGTCTCCGACAACTACGACCAGAATCTCGTGGTCGCGGCCTATATGAAGTCGCTCGGCGTGGCCAAGACGATTGCTCTGACGTCCAGTGCCGCGGTCGGATCGATTGCCCGGAAACTCGGCGTGGATGTGGCGATTCCGATGCGCGATTCGGTCGTGGACGGCATCATGGGCAGTCTGCGTGGACGTAACGTCCTGTCCGTCCATACGGTCTGCGGCGGATCTCTTGAGATCCTGACGTGCGTCGTCGGAACGAAGGCGCGTGCCGTTGGAAAGTCACTTAGGGAGCTGGCTCTTCCCGGCGTCTTCCTCGTCTTGCTCGTTCAGGTGCCGGGAAAGGATCAGATGAGGGTTCCGCGCGGCGATCATGTCGTGCAGGGTGGCGAGCGCATCGTCATCATCGCACAAAAGGGCGATGATCGTGTCATCCGCCTGTTTGGAGATCGGTAAGTGAAGACGGAACAGGACCCCCGCCGCGCATTTGTCGTCGTCGGCTTCAGCTGGATGGTGATCTGTCTCTTGGGTGCCGTACCGCTCTATCTCAGCGGACACTTCGCCTCGTTTCTCGATGCCGTCTTCGAGAGCGTCAGCGGCTTCACGACGACGGGTGCGACGGTTCTTTCGGACGTTGAGGCGCTCCCACGCTGGGCGAATCTCTGGCGTTGCGCGACGCATTGGATCGGCGGCCTGGGCGTGATCGCGCTTGCCGTTGCATTGCTACCGCTTCTGGGCGTGGGTGGCTTCCGCCTCATCAAGGCCGAGACCTCGGGACCCGAAAAGGGCAAGTTCACGACCCGCGTGACGGACACGGCGAAGATCCTCTGGCTCATCTATTTCGTGATGACCGTCATACAGACCGTGTTGCTTCACCTGTCTGGCCTGGGGTGGTTCGATTCGCTCGCACACGCCTTCTCGACAATGGGTACGGGCGGGTTCTCGACGCGCAATGCGAGCCTCGGCGCATTTGCGAATCCCACGGCGGAGTGGATCTGTACGGTTTTCATGCTGCTGGCCTCCGTCAACTTCACGCTTTACTACAGGTTCCTCGCCGGCCAGTTCGCCGAGTTCTGGCGTGACTCGGAGCTGCGCGCTTTCGTCTCCGTCGTGGCCGTGGCGATTCTCGGAATCGTGGCCATACGTGCGACGGACCTCGCCTCGCTGGGAACGACCGTCCGCACCGTTTCATTCCAGGTCGCCTCGATCGTTTCGACGACCGGCTTCATGACCGACGACTACCTCACCTGGTGTCCGGGCAGCCAGGTCCTGCTCCTCGCGCTCTTTTTCGTCGGCGGCTGTTCGGGTTCGACGGCCGGCGGCATCAAGGTGATCCGCTGGACCGTGCTCGCCAAGCAGATGCGTAACGAGCTCCTTCGCCTTGTCCATCCGCACGGCGTCTTTACCTTGCGCATCAACGGCAATGCCGGACGCGAGGCGATCGTCCCTGTCGTCGGTTCGTTCGTGCTCGTCTATTTCGTGCTGGTCTTTCTGACGACCTTTGTCGGTGCGCTGGGCGGGATGGATGCCTGGACGGCCTTCACCGCGGCCCTGAGCATGGTCGGCAACGTCGGTCCCGCCTTTGGGGCGCTCGGCCCGACGGCCAACTGCGGCATGCTGCCCGCCGGCGTGAAGGCCTGGTACTGCCTTGCCATGTTGGCCGGCCGTCTGGAGATCTATACCTTCATCATCTTCATCCTGACGCTTTTCCGGCGGAACGGCAGGACTGGCGACCGGCCTTGAAGACGTGTTGCCGAAGATGGCGGATGGCTGTGCGGAGGACGGTGTCTCGGTCGGCGAATGGATCGCCGCGGGGGTTTTGCTTCTGCTCATCCTCTTCCATCTTCTCCCGAAGCGCGAGCACGGCTGCTGTTGCTGCCATAAGGAGGAGAATCACAGCTGTCAGGAGTGACCATGGACTGGATCCTTCTACCACTTATCGGCGGCGTGGCGACGTTGCTTGGCATGATCGGGTGTTTTGTCCCGGTTTTGCCAGGGCCGCTCGTCTCCTATCTGGCGTTGTGGGTTCTCTATCTGATGGGATATCCGCCTTCGACGGACCGGCTGGCCGTCGGCGCGTGCGTGCTGGTGGGCGTGATGGTCACGGACTACGTGTTGCCGTCCGTCGTCGCCAAGCGGTTCAACTGTTCGCGCCGGGGCGTGGTCGGATGTTTTCTCGGAAGTCTGGTCGGACTCTTCTTCCTGCCGTTGGGCGTGATCCTCGGTCCGTTCCTGGGAACGGTAATCGGCGAGCTGATCGCCGGAAAGAATGTCCCGGCTTCGCTCCGCGGCGGACTCGGCGCGCTTCTCGGCTTTGTCCTTTGCGTCGGCCTGAAGCTTGTCTCCGTAGGGCTCTTCGCGTGGTGGTACTTTGCCGCCATGCCCCTGACGTAATTGCCCGTTGTTCTGCCAAGGGGCCCAGACGCACTTGGGGATTCCGCAGAGTTCCTTTGCATCCATCTTCCGAACCGGATGTCACGGAAAGACTCTCGTCTCTGGTCCTGTAACACATTTTATAAAATGTGATTGTCGCGAGGACGTCCGTTTGCTATACTGAGGCATAATCATATTTTATAAAAAGTGTTATGAAAACGATCTTTGATTTGTGCAAGAGGTTGGACAATCCCATTCGGCGGGAATTGTTGCGGCGGGTGTATACGTCGCATGACGGCGGGGCGAATGTGACGCTTGCACAAGACAATTGCGGACTCGGCATGTCCGGTACGAGTCAGTATCTGCGGCAGTTGGAAGAACTGGGTCTGATTCGCCGTCAGCGAAGCGGAAGATACGTCAACTACCTGGCGGACTGGTCGATGGCCTCGCCGGAAATACAGGTGGTTGCAGAAGGCATTTACGCACGGTTTAAGGCCGGCAAGGACATCGAATCGCTCGCGCCCGTCTTCCATACCATGATGAATCCTTTCCGCGCCAGGGTGTTGAACTGGCTCCTCAACGGCGGCTCCGGCGAGAAGGACGTGATCTGCGAGCGCTTTGACAAGCGGCGCGAGACGGTCGCCCGGGATCTTAAGCCCGCGATTGACGACGGACTCCTGGACATGACTGACGACGACGAATCGTCTGGCGAGTATCTTCTCCTCAAGCCTACGGACCCCTTGGCCCTCAAGATCCTTGAATTCTCCGTTTAACACATTTTATAAAAAGTGTTTATATGAAACGATACGTGACATTCTTTTTGTTGGCGCTGGCGCTGGGAATCGCGCCGGGACCGGATATCCTCTTCGTGTTCGCGCAAGGGCTCGGACAGGGTGCGCTCGCCGGATCGACGGTGACCTGCGGACTCAGTACGGGTCTCGTCGTCCATGTGACGCTGGCGGCATTGGGCTTTGCTGCGGTGATGAAGCGCTTCCCGAAGGCCTTCAAGGCGATCACCTGGTGCGGGGCCGCCTATCTCGTCTATCTCGGCATCATGGCCTGGCGCTCGGCCGGCGTCGTCACGGTCGGACCTGCAGCGGCTCAGGAGACGCCGCTCCTGCGCCTCTACCTGCAAGGCATCGTGATGAACCTCTGCAATCCCAAGGTCATCCTTTTCTTCATCGCCCTGATGCCGCGCTTCATCGTTCCGGAGAAGGGCAGTACGACGCGCCAGTTCCTGGTGCTCGGACTCCTCTTCATCGTCGCGACGCTCATCGTCTTCAATGCTGTCGCGCTGCTCGGCGGTTCGGTCTCCTGGCTGTTGGACGGCAACTCCGACGCGATGACCGTACTCAAGTACGCTTCCGCCGTCATCATCTTCGGCCTCGCCGGCTGGATCGCCTGGATGAATCTCAGATCGAAGGAGTAGCCTTCTTCTCGACGTCTTGCAGGACGAGTCCGGCGAGGGCAAAGCCGAAAATCGCCGTCGTATGGGCGACGGTCCCGTTGAGGCGGGCCTTCTTCGCGCTCCAGGTGTCCGCGGCGTCCGGCTGCAGGGCTTCGCCGTGGTTCTCACGGTGTTCGGGGCTCCAGACGCAGGTGAACTTGCGCGCCGGATAACCGCCCGTCTTCTTGAACTTCTGACGGAGCGCGCGGGCGAGTCCGTCGCCCTCGATCTTGCGAAACTCGCTCGAACGAATCTGGAAAGAGTCCATCTTGAGTGCGGCGCCCATGGATGCGAAGAGCGTCACGGACGGGATGGACAGCGCATGACGGATGAGCGCTGCCTTTTCGGTGAGCGAATCGATCGCGTCGATCACATAATCATATTGTTCGAGTCCGAAGCTGTCCGCGGTCGTCTCGTCGTAAATCTGCGCCCGGACGTCGAGTTTCACGTCGGGATTGATCTCACGGAGGCGCTTTGCCAGGGCCTCGACCTTCACGTCGCCGATCGTCGCGGTCGTCGCCATCAGCTGACGATTCACGTTCGTCTCCGCGACGCAGTCGGAGTCGACCAGCAGCAACTCGCTCACGCCGGAGCGTACGAGCGATTCGGCACACCAGCTGCCGACCCCGCCCAGACCGAAGATCGCGACTTTCGTCGTCTTCAGCCGCCGCAGGGTCTCCGTGCCGAGCATCAGCTCGACGCGTCCGAATATCGCAGGATACGCCATGGTGCACATTATATCAAATCACCTCTTCGGCAACAGGCGGGCGCTGGCTGCGAGAAGGGCTGACAGGAAAGGTAGGCCATCAGGACGGCCAGCGCGCCCCCTTTCCCCCGAAGGCGGACGTCGTCGTGGCCATCGCCCCCTGACGGAGTCGGGCGCCGATCAATCCCGCCGCGAAGAGGATGAGTCCGCCGAGGAGATGTCCGTAGAGGAGCGCGGACCAGTTCGCGCCGATTTCGCGTCCCGCCTCGACTTCAGCGACGGAAATCGCCGCGCCGAACCAGATGAGTGCCGAGAGCCAGTTGTCTTTGTTCTTCATTTCCCACCTTCCTTGCAAGTCGGGATATTTTACACCATCCGGGCGCAACTGGGAAATAGGAATCGCCTTTCATTTGACGAAGGTGCGACCGTTCTGATAATATGCGCTCCATGTCCTCGCGAAGGGCGAGGCGCGAATCGAAAAGGACGCAGACGATGAAGAAGGTTGATATCCAGGAACTGGCGCGTGAGAATGCGTTTGATCTGATCGGCAAGGAATGGATGCTCGTGACGGTCGGCAACAAGGACAAGCTTAACACGATGACGGCCTCCTGGGGCGGCATCGGCTGGCTCTGGAACAAGCCGGTTGCCTTCGTGTTCATCCGTCCCGAGCGCTATACGCACGAATTCATCGAACGCGAAGCGCGTCTGACGCTTTCTTTCTACGGCGAGGCGCATCGTGCGAAGCTGCAGCTCTGCGGATCGAAGAGCGGACGAGACATCGACAAGGTGAAGGAGACGGGTCTCACGCCGGTCGAACTGGAAAGCGGCGCGATGACCTTCGATGCGGCTCGTCTGACGCTCGACTGCCGCAAGCTCTTCAAGGCCTCGATGGCCGAAGAGGACTTCGTCGACAAGACCGTCCTCGCGCGCTGGTACAACAGCCAGCCCGGCGGCTCGCTCCACGACGTCTATGTCGTCGAGATCGAAGGCGTCTACAAGTGAGGCGTCTCGCGCTCTCAAGGAGCGCGTTATCGAATCTGTCGGCCTGGCAGAAAGCAGAAAGAACCAATAAACAAAGGCTCTATCAAGACTCAGGCGGCCTGAAGTGACCCACACTTATGCCCGAAGAGCTGAATTTGTTCATCATAATCTACCTCCGTATGCCCATAGCATACAACTTCCAACACGAATAACGCAAGGCTTTTCTGGATTGGGTGCGGTTTTTTCTTGTTGAACCCAAGAGCTGTTTTCACGCAGGCGACTTCGTCGCACGC
>CALZAJ010000057.1 GCA_945613785.1 uncultured Verrucomicrobiota bacterium
CGAAAAGCTCAGATGCACTTTTGCTCAGATGCTCAGATGCCGAGGTCAGTCAAGATCGCGTAGCGGTGTTGACTGACCGAGTACCCATTACGTATGAATCGCTTACTTGTTGAAGCCCTTGGCCGTCAGGAACTCCCAGATACGGTCAAGCCAGGTGTAGCTGCCCGTGCCCGGCGAAGCCTGACGCTGGAAGCAGTGGTTGCGGAGCGCAAGCGTATGGAGCTCGCTCTGGATGCCCATGCGGCGGAGCTGTTCCCAGACCTTCACCGAGTTCATCGCCGCCCAACCGTCCGCATCGCCGTGGATGAAGAGCATCGGCGGCGTCGCGAGGTCGAACGAAAACTCAGGCACAAGACGCGCGGAATCGTCGTTACCACCCGTCTTGTTGTCCCAGTCGATGCCGTCCGTTAGCACATAGGCCGGATAGATCTCGACGGACCACTGGACCTCGCAAGAGACCTTCCGATCGAGTTCGTCAATCGCCCGATAGGCGTGACGCTTCGAGCTCGTCGCCGCCATCAGGCCGAGATGCCCGCCCGCAGAGGACCCCATCACGCCGATGCGGTTGGGATCGAGTCCGCGTGCCGCGGCCTCGCTGCGGACCATGCGGATCGCACGCTGCACGTCCTCCCATGCGGTCGTGTGCTTCGCCAACGGCGGCGCGGGACGGGGATGGCGGTAATTCACCGTGACGACCGCCATGCCCTTCTCATTCAGATAACGGCGGGCCGGGGCGACCTCGAAGCCGTCCGGCTTGCTGTTCCAGTAGCTGCCACCCGACCAGATGACCTGAATCGCCTTGGTCTTGAGCTCCTTCGGCAGGTGCCATTCGAGATACGGCAGGGTCTGGTTGGTCTGCACGTCGGGCATCTTGCCTTCGGGCCAAAGGTCCTTCTTCTCGTAGCTCGCCCGCGCGTCATCGCTCGGGAAGCGGGACATCAGGTCGACCTCGGGCGCCACCGGACCGAGAAAGCCCATCTGACGCATGAACTCGATTGAGCGCTCGAGACCGAACATGCCATGCGGCTTGTCCGGATAGAGATGAAGTTCGGCCGGCACCTTCATCTGGCGCAGCTTGCGATAGACGTGCGTCGAGGTCGCCGGCGAATAGGGGTCGTTGCCGCCGTGGTTCATGCACATCGGCGCGGTCTTCTCATCGAACTTGAAGCAGGCGTCGAGCGTCACGTCGATCGCATCGCCATCGCGCGTGTTGGCCGTGCCGAGTCCGTCCGTCATGCCATAGGCGATCGCAAACGTCGTCGCCCAGTTGACATGGCACGGCACGCGGTCTAGCCCGTCCACGCTGCCATAGGCCGGCGTCTGGGAGCTTGTCGCCAGGAGTGTCGCGAGATGCGAACCCGCGCTCATGGACATCACGCCGATCTTCTCGGGGTTGAAGCCACGCTGCTCGGCCTGGCTGCGGACGAGGCGGACGGCGCGCTGGCCATCCTCCCACGCGCTCTGGTAAAAGGCAAGGCCTGTCGGACGCGGCGTGCGATGAACGAGATTGACACAGAGAACGCCCTCCCTCTGGAGCGCCTTCGGCCAGATGTCCTTCACCAGCCCGACGTCACACTGGTTATTATACCCGCCTCCGGAGATGAGAATGACGCAAACATCATTCGACGGCGAACCTGCGGGACGGTCATACCACTCGATGAACGGTTCCGTGTTCTCGGCCCTCACGAATCCAGGGGCTTCGGAATCACAGGTCAGCGCGGCAATCTGATGCCCCTGACGGTCGGGCATCTTGTCCTTCGGCCAGAGATACTGCTTCTCGTTGGCATTCGCAATTCCAGCCGCAGCCACAGCTGCAACGAGTAGGATTCGCTTCATTTCGACTTTCCCTTCGATGTGTGATGACATGCCCGCCGCACCCTTCAGACGAGCTTATCAATTATATCAAAAAGGACGTCGTGTCGCGAGCTCGCGCGCTTATTTGAAGCGGAATGTACGGGCGTTCTTCACGCCGGCAGGTTCGGACAGCGCATTGGCGATTCTACTGAACGCCGCCCAGTCCTCGCCTTCCTTCGCGCCGGTCCAGAACTTCTGCCCGAGCGTCTGAAGACCGGGGTAGATACGGTCCCAGTTATCCGCCTCGGTATAGGGCGTGCCGTCCTTCTTCTTTCCGAGCGCATCGTTCCACAACGCGAACTTGCCGCCCGCCAGCTGATCCATCTTGTCATCCGGCACCGTGTACTTGCCGACCTTGCGCGGCTCCCAGTTCTCATAGAGTCCGCGGTAGTTCAAATAATCATAGTAATAGCCGGCGTACGGAACGAGGTAGGTGAGACCGTCCGGGACGGACACGATCGTATAGCCCGCTTCGAGCGCCTCGGCGGGCTGGTAATAGGGGTTGTACCAGATGTCCATCGTGATATCGCGGTCGGCCAGGACGGGCGTCGTGCCCTTCGCGTGCGAAAGCGCGCCCCAGGCGCAGACCTTATAGCCGAAGCCGCGGACCATCTTGAACAGCTTGTCCGAAAAGTCGCGGAACTTCTCCGCGTCTGCCGGATTGTACTCGTCGGTGCCGACATGCATGTACGGACCGATGAAGGTCGGTTCGTCACCCGTCAGATACTCGGCAAAGAGCGGCTTCAGCCAGGCGAGGATCTCATCACGCTTGTCGAGATCAAAATGGTCCGCTCCGTATTTCGTCGATGCGAACTCGGGTTTCACGCGCGTGAACGCCAGGGCGTGGGCCGGCGAATCGAACTCGGGGATCACCGTCACGCCGAGTTCGCGGCACTGCAGCATGAACGCACGGAACTCCTTCTTGGTGTAGGACCCGTCCTTCGCCGTGAGCTCGGGATAGGTCGCGGACTCCAGACGGAACGCAGCCTGCTTGACGGACCAGTCCGTCTTCGGGTCCTTGCAGATCTCATTGTCGTTGAGATGCACATGAAGCGTGTTCATCTTGTAGTATGACATCGTCCTCGCGAGATCGCGCAGGAAGTCCATCGAATGGAACATGCGACCGACGTCCATCACGAAGCCACGGACGCGGTACTTCGGCTTGTCGAAGATTTCACCGCACGGCGCCTGCGCGCCCGCGGCCTTGAGCTGCGCGAGCGTCTGCCGCGCCCAGAGCAGGCCGAGATCCGTCTTCGCCTTGACCTCGATCCGACCAGGAGAGATGGTCATCGCATAGCCCTCTTCGCCGTAACGCGCGTCATCGACCTTCGTCGTGACGACGGACGCCTCAGCGAGCGGACACGTCCCCTCGGACGGTTTCCACTCGGTCGGCTGCGGAACGACAGGCAAAAGCGCGGCAAGGACAATGGCAAACGACATAGACAGTTCTCCCGATTAATTTCCAATCAACGGACCGTCCCCGACAGTCCGTCCTTATTATAGCAAAAATCACCGCGCTGTCAGCAACCCCCGAACCGGCCGCGTACTCGGTCACAAGTTGTGGGGATTCTACCAAATCCAATCCCCGTGCACATGATATAATATGGACATGAACGAGGGATTCCAGTGCCGATGCTGCGGTGCATGCTGTCGAATCAAGGACGGCATCGTCCGCGTTTCGTCCGAGGAGATCGCCCGCATCGCCGCCTTCCTCGGACAGGGCGAAGCCGACTTCATCGCCCACGAGGCCGAACTCGCACCTGACCGCAAGGGGCTCATGCTCAAAAGCCGTCCGGACGGCGCCTGCGTCTATCTGACAGACGACAATCACTGCAGGATCAACCCCGTGAAACCCGACAAGTGCCGGACTTTCCCCTTTGACTGGGTCAATCCCGACTCCAACGAAGTCTGCCCCGGACTCAAGGCGGCCAACCGGTGATGGCGGACAAACGGACCATTCTCCACGTCGACATGGACGCGTTCTTCGCGTCCGCAGAACTCACCCGCCATCCCGAATGGCGAGGAAAGCCGGTCATCGTCGGCTCGGGTCCGCATGAGCGCGGCGTCGTCTCAACCTGCTCCTACGAGGCGCGCCGCTTCGGCGTCCACTCCGCCATGCCGTCCCGCACGGCCTACCAGCTTTGCCCTTCTGCCATCTTCACGTATCCGGACATGGCCTTCTACCAGGAGCTGTCCGACAAGGCCTTCGAAGTCTTCTCGCACTATTCGCCCTACATCGAGGGCGTCTCGGTCGACGAGGCCTTCCTCGACATCACAGGCACGATTCATCTCTTCGGCACGGCCGAACGGCTGGGCGAGGCGCTTCGATCGGAAGTCTACCAGTCGTGCGGCGTCACCTGTTCTGTCGGCATCGCGCCGAACCGTCTCCTCGCGAAGATCGGCAGCGAGCAGAAAAAGCCGAACGGACTGACCCTGATGCCCTTTGAGTCCGCGGCTATTGCGGCTTTTCTCGCGCCCCAGCCGCTCGGCGTCCTCTGGGGCGTCGGGAAGAAGACGGCGGAGGCCCTGCGCCGCTACGGGATCGCCACCTGTGGCGACGTCCAGCGTCTGGTCGGCGCCGGGGCCCAGGGACTCGAGCGACTGACCTCACTCCTTGGCGAGGCTGCGGCACAAGGGCTCGCCGAAGCCGCCTTCGGGAAGTCCGACAATCGCGTCTATTGGAAAGAAGGCGAAGAGAAATCCGTCTCGCGCGAACATACGTTCGACGAGGACGAAGCGGATCGCGAAGTCGTCCGCTCGCGATATCTCGAACTCGTCGAACAAGTCGGCTACCGATTCCGCAAGGAGACGCGCTGGGCGCGGACGGCCAAGCTCAAGATCCGCAACGCCGATTTCTCAACCTCGACGCGACAGCTTCCCTTCCCCGCTCCCGCCCGAGACGACCAGGCCTTTCGTGCCGCCGCGCTCGCGCTTTTCGACCGCGAATGGCCCGAGCACGTCCGTCGCACGATCCGCCTGATCGGCTTCGGCGTGACGAACTTCCAGAATGCGCCGGACGCCAAAGGTCCGATGCTCTTCGCAAATCCGGAAGACGCCGCGCGCGAAAAGCGCGAACGGCTCTCCCAGGCACTCGACGCCCTCAGGGCACGCGGACTCATGTGATAGAATCTGACATGGCACAGGTACCCGTCACATCAGTCTCGCTGATCCGGGCGCTCGCGGACGATCCGCAGAGCACTCGGTGGAACGAACTGTACGAACGCTACCTGCCCGCCATGTCCGGATTCCTCCAGGCGAAGTTCCCTTCGCTCGAACCGGAGGACGTCATCCAGGAGACGCTGGTCGCTCTCTTTCGGAAACTTCCCGACTACCGCTATACGCCGGACGAAAAAGGCCACTTTCGCAACTACCTGATGGGCATCCTGAAGCACAAGGCGATGGACGCCCTGGAGCGACGCAGACGCGAAGCGGAGAAGAAGGACGACTACGCCAGATCCCCGCGGACGTCCGACGGCTCCCACGACAACTCCTGGCGTGACGCCGCCCTTGAGGTCGCCATCCAGCAACTGATGTCCGACGCGTCCGTCAATGCGCGCCATCGCGAAGTCTTCCGAGCCGTGGCCCTCGAGCATCTGAAGCCCGAGGCCGTCGCCGAGAGATTCGGCATCTCGCGTGGAAACGTCGATCAGATCAAGCGCCGCCTGATCGAACGCCTCTCTGAAATCGTCTCACAACTGATCTCGGACAAGGACTAATCAACGCGTCCGGAGCAGCATCATCGCGCGCTCGTTCCCCTGCCGCGCGGCCCGCTGCAACCAGTCGTCGGCACGCCGCTGGTTTTGTTCCACGCCGTAACCATCGAGATAGCACTCGCCCACCATCGTCTGCGCGCCGGCATGGCCTCTCTCGGCCGCCCGCATCGCCCAGGCGAAGGCCTCCTCCGGATTGCGCTCGACTCCGTGGCCGTTCATGTAGCAGAACGCAAGGTCGTTCATCGCCCCGAGATTGCCGTGATTCGCGGCACGTCCCAGCCAGTCAAACGCCTCCTCCGCATTCGGCGCACAACCGATGCCGCGAAGCTTGCAGAGGCCCATCGTCGCCTCGGCGCCCGGACACTCCTGACGGGCGGCGAGCTCATACCAGAAGACCGCACGGACCAGATTCGTCGCCGTGCCGCGACCGTGGAAATAGGCCTCGGCCACGGCACACTGATACGCGGAGGAGCCCTGCTTGGCCCCCTTCAACAAACGTTCGAAATGCGCGCTCTCCGTCTCGCCCGGTTGACGTGCGAGCAACTCCTCTTCGCTCGTCTCGGACGCCAGGACGGGTGCCGCAGGAACCGACGTCCGACGGCCCTCCTGCAAACCGGCCTGATAGCTGCGGCGGGCCTGCAGAACGGAGCCGACGCTCAACCCGACCACGAGCAGCACGACCGGGAAGATCCAGAGGACGGAATTCGTCCAGGTTCCGCGCTCAGACCGTCTCATCGCGCGCACGAACTCCGCGGCACTTCCGTAACGGTCCTCGGGGTCGGCCGAAGTCGCCTTGCGGATGACCGTCCGCAGGCCATGTCCAACGGACTTCCCGCAGCACGCCTTCAAGACCTTGCCCAAAGAGAACACGTCGCTTCGTACGGTCGAATCGCCGCGAATCAGCTGTTCGGGGGCGGCGAAATCGGGCGTTCCCACCCCGACGCGATGTCCGTTCACGACCGACAGCTCGTCGGCAGGCGAGCTTTGGGGCGCTTCGGAGATTCGCTTGGCGAGTCCGAGATCGATCAGGACAGGACTGCCGTCCTTGCGAAGGAGAATGTTGGCGGGCTTGAGATCACGATGGACGTATCCCGCCTCATGCAGCTCGCCGACGGTCTTCGCGAGCGCCGTCATGAACGGCAGGATCGCCTTCGTCGCAAGCGGGATGATCAGCGGCTGGAGGTACTCCATCACGTAATAGCTGCGACCGCCGACCACGCCCGAACCGAAGAAACGCGGCAGACCGGCGACCGCCACCGAACGCAAGACGTCCGTTTCCAGAACAAAACGCGCCTTGAGGCCGAACGCCTCGTCCACCAACAGCTTCAACGCCGCCTCGCCGCCGATTCGCGTGTTGATCACCCGATACACTTCCGCCGAACGTCCGGCACCGACGAACGCCACGACCTTCCACGCGTCCACAACCTGGCCGACACGCAAGAGACCACGGACGGATTCGTCCGCGGGTCGCTTTTCCAGCAGGGCCTCGATGTTCAGCGTCGCCACGTCTTCTTGATGACTGTCGTAGATTTCGAAGAACCGCCGCCACGGCTGCCATAACCGCCGCCATAACCCGAGCCGCCACCATAACCACCACGGCCGCCGAAGCCGCCGAAGCCACCGAAGGCGTCCGGCGGCGCCATCACGCGGCGGACGTTCAGGAGATCCAGCGGAATCTCCTTGATGAAGACCGACGGATCGATCGGGAACATGCCGCCGTCAGGCATCTTGCGCATCTGCGGGGAGAAGAGATAGAGCTGGTCCTTGGCGCGGGTCACGACCACGTAGAAGAGTCGACGCTCCTCGTCGGAGCGGCCCTCTTCGTCTGCCTTTGCGGACGGGAACATGCCGTCCGAACACCACGGCACGAGCACGACCGGCCATTCCATGCCCTTGGCCTGATGCACCGTCGAAAGCGACACGCGGTCGAGTTCGGGGTCATTGCGCTTCACGTCGAGATTCGTCAGCAGCGCGACATCCGCGAGGAATCCTTCGAGTCCGTTCTCCGCACCTGCGATCTGCGCTGCCAGTTCCCTGACGTCGTCCAGACGGTCCGCGGCATCGGGTTCCTCGAACTCTTCAAGGAGATGATCCTCGTAGAAGAAGTCGCAGAAGTCCGAGACGAGTTCACCAATCTCGTTCCCGGCCATATGCTCCTCGGCGACTTCCATCGCCTTCGCGAGCGGAGGCCAAATGGGCTGCGCCTTCTTGCCGAGCAGGCCGCCAAGCGCCGTGCGGTCCTCGCTGCGCTTGGGATCGAACTGTCGGCCGAGCTTCTCCCAGTACTTCCTGGCGCTCACTTCGCCGACGCCCGGCAGGAGGCAGACGAAGCGGAGGAACGAAAGCTCGTCCGTCGGATTCACGAGGAGGCGCAGATAGGCCAGCACATCCTTGGTGTGAAGCTGCTCGAAGACGCCGACGCCGGAGGTGATCCGGAACGGGACCTTCATGCGCGCCAACGTCATCTGCACGTCAATCGACTGGTAGTGGCTGCGGTAGAGAACCGCGATATCACTGTAGCGGAAGCCCTGGTCATGCGCCTCGCGGATGAGACGAAGTATCTCCTGCCCTTGCGACTTTCCGTCATAGACCTTATAGAGCCACGGCTTCTCGGAACCGCCGCGGATCGGACGCAGCGTCTTGTCGAACTGACCGAGACTCGCCGCGTCCTTCATCACCACGTTCGCGACATCGAGGACGCCGGGGACGGAACGGTAGTTGCGTTCGAGCTTGACGATCCGACACCCCTCCCAGCGCTTCGGGAACTCCATGATGTTCTCAATCTGCGCGCCACGCCAGGTATAGATGCACTGGAAGTCGTCGCCGACCGCCATGATGTTGCGGTGCTTCGCCGCCAGAATGTCCGTGAACTCCGCCTGGAGTCCGTTCGTGTCCTGGTATTCGTCGACGAGTACATAGAGGAAGTGCTCCTGCAAGGCCTCGCGGACGCGATCACACGTCTTCAACAGCTTGAGTCCGTTCAGCAGGAGATCATCAAAGTCCATCGAATTGAGCTCCAGCTTACGGGCCTCGTACTTCTCGGCGACGGCCACGATCTCGTCGGGCGTGTAGCCCGCGACCTTGGTCTGCCAACGCTGCGCGATGAACTCAACGCTCTTCTGTTCATTCGCGGCCTCGGAGATCATCTTCGCGACGATGTCCTTCTTCGGGAAGTCCTTCGGATCCTTCACCGTCGTCTTGATGATGTCCCCGAGGATCTTCTTCTGGTCCTCGTCGTCGATGATCTGAAAGCCGGGCTGATAGCCGATGAAGGAACCGTAGCGGCGGAGGAAGCGGGCGCAGATCGAGTGGAACGTGCCGCTCATGATCATCGACGCCTCGGGGCCGACGACCTTCTCCGCACGCTCCAGCATCTCACGGGCCGCG
>CALZAJ010000058.1 GCA_945613785.1 uncultured Verrucomicrobiota bacterium
AAGAAGGCCGGCGTCACGATCCCGACCCTGTGCTACCATCCCGACCTCAAGCCGGGCGCGAGCTGCGGCATCTGCGTCGTGCGCGAACTCCAGCAGGACCGCAAGGATCCCACCAAGTGGAAACCCTCGCGCAAGCTGGTCCGCGCCTGCGTCGCCAAGGTGAAGGATGGCATGCGCGTGATCACGCACGATCCTGAGATCGTCGAGACGCGTCGCACCGTCCTCGAGCTCATCCTCGCGAACCACCCGAACGACTGCCTGCAGTGTCCGCGCTCCGGCAGCTGCGAACTCCAGAAGCTCGCCTCCGACTTCGGCATCCGCGAGAATCCGTTCCCGAAGGAAGTCATCCATCACGAGAACGACTGCTCGACGGGTTCGATCATCCTCAATCCCGACAAGTGCATCAAGTGCGGTCGCTGCACCGAGGTCTGCCAGGAGATGCAGAACGTCTGGGCGCTTGAGTTCATCGGCCGCGGCGAGAAGACGGTCATGGCTCCGGCCGCGTCGCTTCCGCTCGACAAGTCCCCGTGCATCAAGTGCGGTCAGTGCTCCGCGCACTGCCCGGTCGGCGCGATCTACGAGAACGACCAGACCGCCGAGGTCTGGAGCGCGCTCCGCGATCCCGAGAAGGTGTGCGTCGTCCAGATCGCTCCGGCCGTCCGCGTCGCCCTCGGCGAGGCGTTCGGCATGAAGCCGGGCGAGCTCTCCACGGGCAAGATCTACGCGGCGCTCCGCCGTCTCGGCTTCGCGAAGGTGTTCGACACGAACTTCTCCGCCGACGTCACGATCATGGAGGAAGGCACGGAGTTCATCAAGCGCTTCACCAACAACGGCAAGCTCCCGCTCATCACGTCCTGCTGCCCGGCCTGGACCGACTGGATGCAGAAGTACGCGTCTGACTTCGTGGACAACTTCTCCACGGCCAAGTCGCCGCAGCAGATGCTCTCCGTCCTCGCCAAGACCTATTGGGCCGACAAGAACAAGGTCGACTTCAAGAAGGTCCACATGACCTCGATCATGCCCTGCACGGCGAAGAAGTTCGAGATCACCCGCGACGAGCACATGAGCGCGTCGGGCGCCCAGGATACGGATGTCGTTCTCACGACCCGTGAGCTCGCCCGCATGATCAAGGCCGCCGGCATCGACTTCGTCAACCTCCCGGAAGAGCCGGCGGACACGCTCCTCGGTTCCTACACGGGCGCTGGCACGCTCTTCGGCGTGACGGGTGGCGTCATGGAGGCCGCGCTCCGCACGGCCTACTGCCTCATCACCAAGGAAGACCAGCCGCCGAAGATCGAGTTCGAGGAGATTCGCGGTCTTGAGGGCGTCAAGAAGGCCACGATCGACATCAAGGGCACGAAGGTCAACATCGCCGTCGCGCACCAGATGGGCAACGTCGAGAAGGTCCTCAACGAGGTCCGTGAAGATCTCAAGAACGGCGTCAAGCCGCGCTACGACTTCATCGAAGTCATGGCGTGCCGCGGTGGTTGCGTCGGCGGCGGCGGTCAGCCCTGCCTCGCGACGGACGAGGTCCGCAAGGCCCGTGCGGCCGGCCTCTACGCCGATGACGAGAAGTCCGTGATTCGCATGAGCCACCTGAACCCCGAGGTCCAGGCGCTCTACAAGGACTACCTCGGCCAGCCCGGCTCGGGCACGGCGGAGCGTCTCCTCCACACGCACTACGCGAAGAAGGACGTCTACAAGTTCTCGTAAGCGAGACCCGACAAGGCCTGATCTTCGGATGGGCCGGTCCAGAAAGCGAAGCGTGGCCGAAAGGTCGCGCTTCGCTTTTTGGTATAATCTCATCCATGCATGCGACGCTGACAGATATTCTGACGGACGTGACCGCGAACTCGATCGAGGCCGCGGCGAAACACGTGTCCGTTTCGATCCTGGAGGAGGGCGGCGTCATCACCCTCCGTGTCGAGGACGACGGAAAGGGGATGCCGCCAGAGATTCTGGCGCGCGCGTTCGATCCGTTCTACACCGAACCCGGCAAGCACGACAAGCGCAAGATCGGCATGGGACTGCCGTTCGTGAAGCAGACCTGCGACGCGTGCGGCGGCACGGTCTCCCTGACGAGCACGCCCGGGGTCGGCACGACGCTTGTCTGCACCTTCGCGGCGGACAACATCGACCGTCCGCCGATGGGCGACATCCCGAGCGCGGTCCTGTCGCTCTTCAACTATCCCGGCGACTTCGAGCTCGTCTTCACGCACCGCTCCGCTCAGACCGACTATACGATCTCCCGGAGCGAACTCGCGGACGCCGTCGGCGGCCTCGATTCGATCGAGGGCCTCCGCCTCGCCAGGGACTTTCTGGCGTCGCAGGAAGAGGGATAGCTCAGCGGACGGACGCTTCAAGCTCGCCGAGGGCGACGGAGGCGGCGAATTGCGAAAGGGGGGTCGTGACAATCGCGACCCCCTCGCGTTCTGCGGCGACCTTCATGTCCTCGGGGATGGGCCGGTTGTGGCAGATCACGATCGCCTCGATGCCGGCGAGCGTGCAGACGGCGATCGTGTTCAGGTGATTCTGGATCGTGATCAGCGCCGATTCGTCGCCGCAGTGTCCCATGACGTCCGAGAGAAGGTCCGAGGTGTAGGCCGAACGGATGATGGCTTCGGGCTTGTCGACGACGATGGTACCGCCGAGTTTCTGGGTCAGTTCGCTGAGAAGCATGTGATCCTTTCTGAGAGTCGGGTCGCCTTGCGGGCGAAGATGTCCTTGAGTCCGGCAATCGAGAACGTGCCGTCGGCCTCGGTCCAGACGCGTGAGACGTCGCAGAGGTGGTGGGCGTCGGACGAGCGCACCACGGCATAGTCGCCGATCTTCGGCAGCCATTCCGACGCATGGACCGTCCGTGAGAGCTCGATGGCGTCGAAATACCGCGTGTCGGCCTCGAACGGTTCGGGGATGGCGCCGAGGGAGCCCAGGACCGAGAAGTTCGGACGGTCCACGTGGGCGGCGATGTAGAGCCCGCCGCGCGCATGGACGAATTCGGCGACTTCGGGAATGGACCGCGCGCAGCCGGCGGCGAGGAGCTTTTCCTCCATTTCGACGATCTCATCGTCCCAGGTGACCACGGGCTGGTCGCCGAAGGTGTCCGGATCGTTCTTGCGCCGCGGGAGGGCCGCATAGACCCAGTCCGTCAGTTCGAGCGCGACTTCAACGGTGTCGAACAAGGCGACGGTATGGACTTCTTCGGCGGTCTGGACCTCCAGGCCGAAGAGACAGCCAAGTCCGGCCTGGCGAGCACAGACGGCGATGGCCGGCGCATTCCTGGCCGATTGGTGGTCGGTGAGCGCGATGCCGTCCATCCCTGCCGCCTTGGCGGCGTCCACGATCGCCGCGGGACTCATTTCGAGACTCGCGCACGGGGACAGACAGGAATGGATGTGCAGATCGAACTTCACGGCCCCTATTCTACCAAATATGGTATAATGAACACATGAAAATTTCGGATGTCATCAAGATTTTGAATGGAAAGCTCGTCGCCGGCGGAGAGTCCGATCGGGAAGTGGGCGCCATCGTTGCGAACGACCTCATGAGCGACGTGCTCCTCACGGACTCGGACGACATCCTGTTGTTGACTTCCCTGGCTTCCGACCAGGCCGTTCGCACCGCCAACATTGTCGGTGCGGCCGCGGTCGTGGTCCACAACGCGAAGCCGCTCCCGGCCACCATGTGTCAGGTCGCGGACACGTTGGGCATTCCCCTCATCTCCTCCCCGTTGGCGAAATTCGACGCCTGCGTGAAGCTCTACCTGGCGCGCGAGGCCGAGGGGAAGGGCGAGTGAGCGACTATCAGCCCAAGATCCTGAGCGGTGGCGAACACCGCAGCGATGACGAGATCATGGCGGACTACGGCGTGTCGGAGGATTCGCCGCTGGTCATCATGGAGCTCCTTCAGCGGTTTCACGTGAAGGACATCATGCGGTCGCGCAACATCATCTCCCTGACGCGCGAGAACACACTCCGCGAGGCGAAGGAGCTGATGCGCGACAACAAGATCTCCGGTCTTCCGATCCTGGAGGGCAAGCGTCTCTTCGGCATGGTCTCGATGAACCAGATCATCAAGGCGCTTGAAGGCGGCTGGCTGGACGATCCCTGTCAGCAGCACATGTCCACGAGTCTTGTCGTGCTCGAGGAGGACATCCCGGTTTCGATCGCCCTCAAGTATTTCCACAACTACACATTCGGTCGTTTCCCTGTCCTGAACAAGGAGCACGAGTTCGTCGGCATTCTCTCGCAGCGCGACATCACGAGCGCGCTCCTGAAGGAACTGACCAGCGAAATCTCGAAGCTCGAAGGCAAGACGGAGGCGGCGGTCGTCGAACAGCGTCCGGTCGAGAACGTGAAGAGCGAGTGGGTGATTCCCTACTACTCGCTGCGTCAGTTCGTCATCGTCCGCAACGATCTCGCGAACGCGGGCAAGGCCGCGAACGAGATCAAGCGCATGCTCAAGGAGGCCGGCGTCAACTCGAAGATCGTCCGAAAGGTCGCGGTTGCGGCCTATGAGCTTGAGATCAACGTCTGCATCCATTCGCTCGGCGGGTCGCTGACCATCGTTCTCGACACGCACAAGGTCACCATCATCGCCAAGGACAACGGGCCGGGCATCAAGGATGTCGACTGGGCCTGTCAGGACGGCACCTCGACGGCGAATGACTGGATCCGTTCGATGGGCTTCGGCGCGGGCATGGGGCTCTCGAACTGCAAGCGCGTGGCGGACACCTTCAACATCAAGTCCGTCGTGCCGACGGGCACGACCGTCATCTGCGAATTCAACCTGTCCGCCTGACGGCATCCGCGGAGATGCGGAAGAGGCCGTCGGGCAGGGGCGATATGCTATAATAGTCCGTATGAAGAACAACTGCATTTTCTGTGCGATCGCCGAGGGCGAGATCCCGAGCTTCAAGGTCTATGAAGACGAGAAGGTCGTCGCCTATCTCGACATCAACCCGTTCACCGAGGGCCACACGCTCGTGATCCCGAAGACGCATTCCGAGGGTCTGCTCGACACCGAGGAGGAGACGCTGGCCGCGATCATCACGCGCGTCAAGAAAGTCGCGGCGCATCTCAAGTCCGCGCTGCCCTGTGACGGCTTCAACATTCTCCAGAACAACGGAGAGGCCGCGGGCCAGACGGTCAAGCACGTTCATTTCCACATCGTGCCGCGCTACGGCAACTCGCCGATCGTCTTCGAGAGCCACGCCGGCGACATGGGCCAGCTGAAGGCTCTCGCGGACCGCATCCGCATGGCCTGATGACGCCTGCGGCCTTTATCGACAATCCGAACTGGGCGGACTTCCTGCCGGAACTGCGGGAGCCCGCCCGCAAGCGTCATTTGCCGACGCATGAGGACTGTGCGTCGCTCGATCCCGAGGCCGCGTCCGAGCACCTGCGGGCCGGCGGCACGCTGGGGCGCCTGCCGGGCTACGAGGAGCGTCCCGGACAGCTTGCGATGCTGGGAGCCATCGTCCGAGCCTTCAATGCGCGCGAACACCTGATGGTCGAAGCGGGGACGGGCGTGGGCAAGTCGCTCGCCTATCTCATTCCCGCCATCCTCTGGGCCTGGACGAACGATACGCCCGTGGTCGTCTCGACCGCGACGCGCAACCTGCAGAGCCAGCTGATCGGTTCGGACATTCCGAAGGCGCTGCAGGTCTTGGGCGAGGCGGCGGCCGACTTCAAGTACGCGCTCCTGAAAGGGCGTACGAACTACCTCTGTCTCCGTGCGGTCTCCGATTTCTTCTCGGCCGGCTATTGGACGATGTCCGCCGAGGAGCAGGCGGAGATGCCGCACTTCATCGCGTGGCTTCAGTCGACGCCGGACGGCGACCTCGATCAGTATGACGGGCTTCCGCACAATCTCCTGACGTGTCCGGGCGAGGAATGCAGCGGCCGTCGCTGTCCGTTCTACACGCGCTGCTTCGTCTATCGCGCCCGCAAGCTGGCGGCGGATGCCCATCTGGTCGTTGCGAACCACGCGCTCGTGCTGGCGGAAGCGACCAGCTCCGGCGGCGCGATTCTGCCGGCATACGGACGCCTGGTGCTGGACGAAGCGCACAATCTCGAGTCGATCGCGACGGACTACCTGAGCTACGAGTTCTCCCTGCCGGCTCTTACGCGCATTCTCAATCGGCTGATGCGGCGTGGCAAGGGCAAGCGGACGCGGACGGGCGGCGTGTTGGCGTCCGTCGAGCGTCAGATGCAGAAGGGCATTCTTTCGGGGTCCGCTTCGGGCGAGGCGATCCGCAAGATCCTGCAGGACTGTGCCGCCATCATCGTCCGTGTCGTCAATGCCGCCGAGGACATCTTCGAACTGGCCGCGCTGTTGCTCAAACCGGTGAAGGGTGCGGAGATGGTGCGCTTCAGGGTGAGCGAGGGGAAGCGGCGGTATTCGGTCCGCGGACTCTTCGCCGAATACGAAGCATCCCTCTGGGACGAGGACAATCTTTTTGCCGCGCAGACGCGGATGGAGAACGAACTGGCGGCGCTCGTCAACCAGTTGCATGCGCTTCGCGATCTGCTGAACGATGCGACGCCGGAAGGCGAGTTCAACTCTCTCGCCGATCTCTCGACGCAGCTCGATGGCGTTGCCGAAAGTCTCATTGCCTTTGCGAATGAGGCGAACTTCGTCCTGCGTGCGGAGAAGGATACGCACGCCTACTGGGTCGAGCGCGTTCGTGAGGAGCGTCGCCGCACGCACATCCGTCTCGTGGCGGCGCCGCTCTCGGTGGCGGACGATCTCCACAAGATGCTCTACGACTTGAAGGATTCCGTCATTCTTTCGTCGGCGACCTTGCGCGTGGGCAATGACTTCAAGTACATGACGAAGCGGCTCGGCGCCCGGGAGCGCTTCAAGAGCCTGACGGCGGAGTCTCCCTTCAACTACCTCTTTCAGTCGTTGGTCCTTGCGCCGGACTGTCTGCCGGATCCCTCGGGCGATCCTCTGGGCTATGCCGAGGGACTCGCCGCGCTCCTGAAGGATCTCTTTGCGGCGACGAACGGACGCGCCCTCGTGCTCTTCACGAGCTACGAGATGATGTATCGCGTGGCCGATTGCGCGAGGGGTCCGTTGGCCGACGCCGGCATCCACCTGCTCGTTCAGGGCGAGGGGCTTTCCCGTGAAGCCATGACGCACGCACTCCGCGCCTGTTCCTCCAACCCGGACACCCCGGCCCCCGCCAATCCAAACACCCCCGTCGTCCTTTTTGGCGCCCAGTCATTCTGGGAAGGTGTCGATGTCGCGGGCGAGGCGTTGAGCTGTGTCGTCATTGCGCGTCTGCCGTTCGCGATGGTCGGGGATCCGATCATCGAGGCGCGGTCGGAGAAGATCGAACGCGAGGGCGGCAGCTCCTTCAGGGACTATGCATTGCCGGAAGCCGTGATCAAGTTCCGGCAGGGCTTCGGCCGTCTCATCCGTACCAAGCGGGACCGGGGCGTCGTGGTTGTGACGGATCCTCGCCTGGTCACCAAGAATTACGGCGCTTCGTTCCGCAAGTCGATTCCCACGTCCGTCCATACGGTCACGGAGCTGTCGGACCTCCTCTCCCGTGTCGCTGATTTCTTCAACTCATCCCCAAGCACCTTATGAATAACTCCCGTCGCACCGCCGCCTATATCATCACCCGTTGGATGCTCACGAAGGACTTCCCGGCCGACTTGCTGCCGAACGGACCAGACCGCGCGTTTGTCCAGGATCTCGTTTACACGGTGATCCGTCGGCTGCGTCCCCTTCGTCGCATCCTCGGCGGTTTCGTGAAGACGTGGCCGAAGGGCGAACTCGAGGCGCTTCTTTACGTTGGCGCGGCCCAGATTCTCTACATGGATGATGTGCCGGATTTCGCGGCGGTCAACGAGACGGTGAATGCAGCGAAGGCCTGTGAGAATCCGTCGGTTGCCCGGGTGACGAACGGTGTTCTGCGCAATCTCATCCGTCAGCGTGACTCGATTGGACTGGGTACGGAGCTCGAGACCTTTCCGACGGCGTTGGGCAAGCGGTGGACCGCGCGGTTCGGAGCGGAGAACGCGGAGCGTCTCGCGGCCTGGCACAATGCGCCTGCGGAGACGTTCCTGGCGCGCAAGGACGGTTCGTTCGTGGCGCTCGAGCGAGGGACCAAGGTGACGGATATCGCGGGATATGCGGAAGGGGAGTTCATCGTACAGGATCCGGGGACGGCGCTGTCCGTCTCCCTGCTGAATCCCCAGCCCGGAGAGTCCGTGCTCGACGCCTGCGCGGCGCCGGGCGGCAAGACGGTCCAGATGGCCTGGCGCGGTGCGAAGGTCACGGCCTGCGAAATCAATCCCAAGCGTCGTCGCCGTCTCGAGGAAAACCTCCAGCGTCTCAATCTCGCCGTCGAGGTCCTCTCCGAACTCCCCTCCGCCGCCAACGCCCAAACGTCCAAACGCTTCTCCAAGATCCTCGTCGACGCGCCGTGTTCGAATTCGGGTGTTCTCCGTCGTCGTCCGGACGCGCGCTGGAACTGGAGCGTGGAGAAGCTGAAGGCGCTCGTGAAGATGCAGGCGGAGATTCTGGACGTGGTGGCTCCGCTGGTCGTGTCGGGTGGTACGCTTGTCTATTCGACGTGTTCGAACGAGCCAGAGGAGAATCAGCAGCAGGTTGAGGCGTTCCTGGCGCGGCATCCGGAGTTCAAGTTGGCCGACACCAAGGAGTCTGTCCCCTATGAGAGTGGCATGGACGGAGCGTTTGCGGCGGCCCTGATTCGGTCGTCAACGTCGTTTGTCGTGCGAAAAGCGGCATTTGCGCCTGCGCGTGCCGCTAATTGATAAAATAGTCGCAATTCACTCATGCCCCCCTGATATGTTATAACCCGAGTTTGCCAGTTAGCTGAATAGTCGAGCGCAACTCCAACCTCTGTG
>CALZAJ010000059.1 GCA_945613785.1 uncultured Verrucomicrobiota bacterium
CCGAAGGCCGAATGACGGTCGTACGCGAGCCGATGTGGGACGACGCTCCGGGCGGAAAGCTCCAGGGCGTCGTTCGTCATTTGACGAAGTTCCTTTCGTCGCTGGGATGGGCTGCCCGCATCCTGGTTGAATCGGTCGCGTCATTCCCGTCGGCGGTCTGTCGTCGTAACAGTCGCGCGGACTTCATGAACCAGCTTTACATCACCGGTATCCGAACGTTGCCGGTGGTGACCGTTGTTTCGCTTTTCGTGGGCATGATCCTGGCGTTGCAGGTCGGGCTCGAGCTCCGTCGCTTCAATCAGGAGATCTATCTGGGCGCGGCGGTGATGGTCTCTCTCATCCGCGAGATGGGTCCGTTCAGCTGCGGCGTCTGCCTGGCGGCGTGCGTGGGTTCTGCGATTGCCGCGGAACTCGGCACGATGAAGGTCAATGACGAAATCGCGGCTCTGGAGATCATGTCGATCTCGCCGATACGCTTCCTGTCCGCGCCTCGGATGCTGGCCTTGGTGGTGATGGCGCCGATCATCGGCTTCTACTGTTGTGTGATCGGCACGGTCGGCGGCGGAATCGTCGGGACGACCCAGCTGAGCGTCGATTTCCGCCAGTACATGTCGAGCGCGTTGACGATGGCCGAGACGAAGGACCTGTACGTGGGACTCTTCAAGTCGCTGTGGTTCGGCCTCGTGGTCGGCATGGTGTCGGTTTCCGAGGGCCTGGGCACGACGGGTGGTGCGACGGGTGTCGGGCGTTCGACTCAGCGCAGCGTGATTGTGAACTTCCTGCTCATCCTGATGTTCGGCTACATGATTACGCGCATCTGCTACCGATAAGTGATTCGACACGCGCGGAGCGTCCGGAAACCAAGAAAAACCAACAATCGAACAATTCTCCCCACGAGTGATGTCAGAGGCGTTGATCCAGTTTGAGAACGTGGTCAAGAAGTTCGGCGGAACGGCCGTCCTGGACGGACTCACCTTCGATGTGAAGAAGGGTGAGGTCCTGTGCGTGGTCGGTCCGTCCGGTACGGGCAAGTCCGTCACGCTCAAGCACCTCGTTCGGCTCCTGACGCCTTCTTCGGGGCGCGTCCTCGTCGCCGGCACGGACGTGGCGGCGTGTGACGACCGGACGTTGCGCGAGGTCCGCGGACGCATCGGCTACCTGTTCCAGGGCGGTGCGCTGTTGGCCTGGATGACCGTGGCGGAGAACGTGGCCCTCCCGTTGGAGGAGCTGACGGATCTTTCGGATACCGAGATCGAAAAGCGTGTCGCGGCCGCGTTGGAGGCGGTCGAGCTGACGGCGGCCGCCGATAAGTATCCCGCGGAGATTTCGGGCGGCATGCAGAAGCGTGCGGGCCTGGCGCGCGCAATCGTCCGTGATTCCGACATCGTTCTCTATGACGAGCCGACCTCGGGTCTCGATCCGGTGACGTCCGTCACGATCAATCGACTGATCCGCAAGCTCAACCGCTCCCATGGGATCACGTCCGTGGTGGTCACGCACGACCTCCAGGGTGCCCTGCAGATCGCGGATCGAATCCTTTTGCTCAAGGGCGGCAAGGCCATTGCGTGTCTGCCCCCCGCCGACTTTCTGAAATCCGATAACCGCGACGTGAAGGAGTTCCTCGCGGCGATGAGAGGAGAAATGATATGAGTCGCAAGAAAAACGATGCGTTCCATGAGGCGATCGTGGGACTGTTCATGCTGGCGGTGCTGGCGCTTCTCGTCTATTTCACGGTCGTCATCTCGGGCGTGGATGTGCTGACGGGCCGTCAGAAGGTGAAGGTCAACATCGTCTTCACCGAAGTCGGCGGGCTCAAGGACCACGACAGCGTGATGTATCGCGGCACGAAGGTCGGCACGGTCGATCACATCGACCTCACGCCGTCGAACCTCACGGTCGTCGCCGAAGTCGATCAGGGCGTGGTGCTCCGTTCGGGCTATCGCATCGCCGTGTGCAATCTTTCGATGCTCGGCGGCAACTACCTGCTGATGGAGGAGGGCCTCGGGGATGAGCTTCCGCTGACGACGACCTTCTGCGGTGAGACGCCGACCGACTGGATGCGGGACGTCTCGCGCATCGCCAAGAACCTCAACGACTTCACCTCGGGCGGCGAACTCAAGGCGATTGTCACCAACTTCGAGGCGACGAGCGTCCAGGTGCGCGAACTGGTCGACCGCGTGGCCCGCGGCGAAGGCACGGTGGGCCGTCTCCTGTCGACGAACGACACGGTCTATGCCGAGCTGCAGGAGACGATCGCCAATGCCAGCGAGGTCAGCGAGCGTCTGAAGAACGGCATCGGCACCATTGGCAAGCTGCTGTCGACGAACGACACCGTCTACGTCGATCTGCAGCGCACGCTGGCGAATGCCGGCGAGATCAGCGAGCGGCTGAAGGCGGGTGAGGGTGCGATCGGCCGTCTCCTCGCGAAGGACGATCCGATTTCTGCCGAGCTTGAGTCGGCGATTGCCAGCTTCCGCAAGGCCTGCGAGTCCTTCGACGGCAAGGAGACCGTGGCGAGCGCGAACCGTCTGCTCGAGAACCTCAATGCCGTCGCCGAGAAGATGAAGGCGGGCGAGGGATCTCTCGGCAAGCTCGTGAACAGTCCCGAGCTGTATGACGAGGTCCAGGGGCTCACGAAGGACGTCCGACAGGTCATCGACAACTATCGTGACACCACGCCGATCTCGACCTTCGGATCCCTGATCATGGGAGGCCTGTGATCCTGCTCGCCGCCAGTTTGTTCTTCGCCCATCCGGCTCCGTTGGAGATGCCGAAGGCGGAGGCGTATCTGGTCAAGGAGAGGGACGGGGCAGTCCGTCTCGAGGACCGCTACGACACGCTCGACCTCTGGACGTCGCGGGCGGTCGTCGGACGCTGGGAGGACGACGACGGGCGTCAGTTCATGGTCGCCCGTCTGGATAAGGTCGCGCCGAAGTTCGCCGAGGCGACGGCGACGCGTGAGGAGTACGGACGCAATGAGCGTCCCCTCGACCGCCGCAAGGACCTCGATCAGCGTGATGACGCGATCTCGCGCCTGTTGCCGTTCGAGATGCCGGATCAGCCGGCTCGGCCGAGGCAGATGGTCCGTGGTTTCCGCGACGTGCTTTACTATCAGGGCACGAACACGTCGGTCCTCGCCTGCGCGTTCCTGCCGGACCGTCCGCAGGCCCCGTGGTATCTAGCCTGTTGGGAGCTGTTACCGGGCGATGATCCCGAACAGGCGGCGGATCGGTTCGAGTCCGAGTTCCTCGGACAATGGGACGCCTGTCTCCAGGGGAATCTGCGCAGCGAGGCCCTGCTGAACGACGCGCGGGCCGAGCGTGCGCCGAAGCGTTCGAAGACGCGTCTCGGCGAACGGGAACTGCTGCGGGCCGACGCCCGTCACAGCGTGACGAACTATCTGGACTGGCATGTGACCGAGGCGCCGGAGTTCTCCGTGCTTGACGACCTTCCGCCGGTCGTGAAGTTCGTGCCGACGCTGACGAACGAATTCGCGACGATGCGCCGCAGGTACGCGGAGGTCGTTCCGACGCCGATCGACGGGTCGAACGTCCTTTGCGTGGCGCGCATCTTCAAGGATCGCGACGAATATCTCGATACCGTCGGCGACGAGCTGAAGTGGAGCGCGGCCTATTGGTGTCCGTCCCGTCGCGAGCTCGTGGCCTATCTGCCCGAGGGCGGGGCTCGTGATTTGCTGAAGACGATCCGCCACGAGGCGTTCCATCAGTATCTCTCGTACGCGACCTCGATGATTTCGGTCTCACCGTGGTTCAACGAGGGTTATGCCGTGTACTTCGAGGACGAAGAGGCCGCGGCCTGGGACCTCGGAGAGGTTGAGGTCAATGTCGACGAGCTGGCGCAGGCGCTTCCGGCGTTGCTCCTGATGGACCAGTCGCAGTTCTACGACGGCAGCAACCTCGAGCGCCGCGTCAAGTACCGTTTGGCCTGGTCGATCGCACGCTTCATCGAGAAGGGCGCGCCAGAGGTCCGTTTCCAGCCATTCAAGGATTTGAAGAAGCGCTATGTCGAGGCGTTGCTCAAGACGCATGACATGCAGAAGGCAACGGCCTACGCTTTCGTCAACAAGGACAACCTCGACCTCTTCGTGCGCGAATGGAAGAAATTCTGGAAAGGCGAGTAGGCCGACTGGCGCCGAGTCCGACGGGTGCATTGCACCTCGGAAACGTCCGCACCTTTATGATCGCCTGGCTGAGCGCGCGCGCCAGCGGCGGGAAGGTCATCATGCGGATGGAGGACCTCGATCATCCCAAGGACAAGCCAGGCGCGGCGGTCCAGGCCATCGAGGACTTGCGGTGGCTCGGATTCGACTGGGACGAGGAATACGTGCAGTCCGAGCGTAAGGACCTCTATCGTTCCGCGCTCGCCTATCTTGAGTCCCAGGGGTTCGTCTATCCGTGTGTCTGTTCCCGCAAGGACGTCGAGGCGGCACAGTCCGCGCCTCACGCGGGCGAACAGCTCTTCTATCCCGGCACCTGTCGTGATCGTTTCACTTCTTACACCGAGGCCTTCCGTTTCCTCAACCCTTCAACCCAAATGCCCCCTCGCCCCACCATCCCCTCGTCCCCCCGCCTCCCCTGTTGGCGTTTTCGCGTACCGGCCCCGACGACGGTCTCGTTTCATGATGCGTTCGCCGGGGACTACTCGATGGATGTCTCGGCGACCTTGGGCGATTTTCCGGTGGCGCGTGACGAGGGTGGGGCCGGCTATACGTTGGCGGTGGTGGTTGATGACGTCCTGATGGGCGTGACGGAGGTTGTCCGTGGTGACGATCTTCTCGCCGCGACGCCAGCCCAGATCCTCCTCGCTCGCGCCCTCGCCCCCTGGTTCGCAGCCCAGCTGTCCTCCAACCCTGTCGCCCTCTCGTATTGTCACGTTCCCCTCGTGGTGGGTCCGGACGGAAAACGTTTGGCGAAACGGCATGGTGACACGCGGGTTGCGACCTCTCGGGAGCGGGGTCTGTCCCCAGAGGAAATTCTCGGACGTTTGGCAGCTTCTTGCGGATGGTGTGCGACAGGGGATCGCGTCTCGCTTCAGGATCTGTTGCCGCGTTTTTCGCTTGAGACCTTGCCGCACACGCCGTTTGTGGTATAATCTCTTGCAAAGGGAGTCAGATGCTAGAAGTCATTATATTGGCAGTTTTGCAGGGAGTGGCGGAGTTTCTGCCTATTTCGAGTTCAGGTCATTTGGTCATCGGCCAACATGTGTTGGGTATCAACGAGCCAGGTATGCGATTGGATCTTTGCCTCCATATGGGCACGCTCTTGAGCATTTTCGTCTTCTATTGGCGGGTTATCTTGAGGATTATTAAGAATTACGAATGGTTTTACGTTGTTAAGATCGTTTTCAGTGCGTTGCCGGCCATCGTGGTCTATGTTTTCTTCAAGGATTTTGTGGAGGGAATGTTCGATAATACGCGCATGGTTGGTGCTTTATTAATGTTTACGGGTGCTGTTCTCATCGGCACGCGGTACATTCCGCGCGGAACGAAGGACGTGAGCGTCTTTCGTGCGCTTTTGATGGGATTTGGTCAGGCCTTGGCGTTGTTGCCGGGTGTTTCGCGCAGTGGCATGACCTTGGCGAGCGCTCGGGCGGGCAAGGTTGATCCAGAGAAGAGCGCGGAGTTTTCCTTCCTGATGTCGGCGCCGCTCATCGTGGGCGGCATGTTGCTGGAGCTGCTCAAGGCCGTGAGGGGGACAGGCCCTGCGACGGCCGATGGTCTGGGCTGGGGCGTGTTGATCGTCGGGGCGGTGGTTGCGGCGGTTGTCGGTTATTTTTCATTGGTGTTATTGGTGAAGGCGTTGAAAGGCAAGTGGTTCTGGCTGTTCGGTCCGTACTGCTTGGCCGCTGGACTTTTGACGCTGATTTTAGTATAATGCACCATCAATTTGCCTGAAAAAGAGGAAAGTTAGATCATGTCGAAGGAATCGGTAGTCCGTAATAACGTCCTGAAATGGTTGGTCCTGGTATTGTTGGCCGCGTTGTCGTGGCACGTCACGATGCCTGCAAAGGACAAGGTTCGTTTGGGTCTTGACCTGAAGGGCGGCACGTCCTTCACGTTGGGCGTCGACGTCGATCGTCTCCGTGAGAATATTCTCGCGAGCGACGAGAAGTACGCGAACGACGAGGCGTTGGCCGAGGAGAAGGTGAAGGAGACGCTTCGGAACTGCGACGAGCGCATCGCCAGCGTCATCCGCAAGCGTGTTGACGCGATGGGCACCAACGAGCCCGTCATTCAGTCTCTCCCGAAGAAGCACCAGCTGCTCGTTCAGCTGCCGGGTGCCGATGAAAAGCTTCGCAAGCAAGCGAAGGCCCGTCTTCAGGACATGGCGTTCCTCGAGTTCCGTCTCACCCACCCGGATGACGAGAAGCTGATTGAGAAGCTCATGAACCTCAAGGACGATCCGGAAGGTTATGAGAAGGTCGGCCGTGTCGGCTACAAGCGGAAGCCCGCTGCCGAGTTCCAGCAGATCTCCCAGCTTCCGGGGCATGCGGCCCGCGTCGCTGGCTTCCACGCGCCGGACGCTCGTTACTGCCTCATGCTCGAGCAGCCCGACAAGGAGGGCATCTATCGTCCTCACTTCGTCTCGCGCGCCCGTCCTGGTTCCGACGTCACGGGTGCTGACCTTGAGTCCGCCTATGTCGAGAGCGATCCGATCAAGGGCGGTTGCAAGGTTGCCTTCCGCTTCAACTCCGAAGGCGGCGCCAAGTTCTCCGAGCTGACCCGCAACTACAAGCCGCACGGTCTCAAGAACCGCAGCGACCGCGGTCGTTGCCTCGCGATCATTCTCGACGGCATGCTCATTTCCGCACCGGTGATCAAGGATGAGATCGGCTCCTCCGGCGTCATCGAAGGCAAGTTCGACCTCGAAGAGGCGAAGAAGCTGGCGGCCGACCTCAACGCGGGTGCGTTGCCGGCTCCGCTCAAGATCATGGCAGAGTCCTCCGTTGCTCCGACGGTTGGCGAGGACGCGATCAAGTCCGGCATCTGGGCCGCGGGCATCGGCTTCGCGCTCGTCGCGCTTTTCATGTTCCTCTATTACCGCTTCACCGGTCTGGTGGCGGACATCGCGCTCTTCCTCGATGTCGTCCTTCTCCCGTCCGCGCTCATCATCGTCGCCAACATTCTCGGCGTCTTCGCGCAGGACCAGGCGATGGGCGGCGGCGGAACGCTCGTGCTCCCCGTTCTCACGATGCCCGGCATCGCGGGTCTTGTCCTGACGCTCGGCATGGCGGTCGACGCGAACGTGCTCATCTTCGAGCGCATCCGTGAAGAGTTCGCCCGCAAGGTCGAGGCTGGCATTGCGATCAAGAACGGCTACGGCCGCGCCTTCACGGCGATCTTCGACTCGAATCTCACGACGATCATCACGGGCATCATCCTCTTCGTCGTCGGTACGGGCCCGGTCCGTGGCTTCGCGATTACGCTCACCGCGGGTGTCGTCATCTCGATGTTCACCGCAATCGTCGCGACGCGTCTCGTCTTCGACCATATGGTCAAGCCCGAGAGCACCAAGCCGTTCTCGATGATGCAGTTCTTCAAGGCCCCGAACTTCGACTTCATGAAGTACGGCAACAAAACGCTGCTCGCTTCGGCGATCATCATCGTGGTTTCGCTCGGCATCTTCGGCATCCGCCTCGCCAAGAACCCGGCGAGCGTCCTCTCCGTCGACCTCACGGGCGGTACTTCGATCGTCTACAACCTCACGCAGGATGAGGCGAAGCAGCCGTCCGTCGGCGACATCCGAGCGACGCTCGATGCGTTTGACAACGCGACGGTCATTCAGTACCAGCGCGGTGTCGGCAATGCGACGCTCCTCGTCAAGACGGGTGAGTCCGCCGAGACCGAGAAGGGCAAGGTGTTGCCTGACCGCAACGTCGGCGCCTACGTCACCAAGCTGCTCACCGAGCGCTTCCCGGAGGCTCAGATCTCCGAGGCGAGCGTCGAGGAAGTCGGTTCCGTCGTCGGCGAGGACCTCAAGAAGTCCGGCACGAAGGCCGTTCTCTTCTCGCTCGTCGCGATCCTGATTTACGTCGGCTTCCGCTTCCGCTTCGGCTTCGGTCTTGGCGGTCTCGTCGCGCTGGCTCACGACGCGCTCATCTCGCTCGGTCTCTTCTCGCTCTGCGGCCGTCAGGTCTCGCTGATCGTGATCACCGCGCTGCTGACGATCATCGGTTACTCGATCAACGACACGGTCGTCGTGTTCGACCGTATCCGCGAGCAGGCCAGCCGCGATGGCCGTACGGACTTCAAGGCCCTCTGCAACCAGGCCATCAACGCGTGCCTTGGCCGCACGGTCATCACGTCCGTGACGACGTTCTTCGCGGTTGCGGCGCTCTTCGCGTTCGGCGACGGTTCGATCTACGATTTCGCGCTGACGATGCTCTTCGGCGTGATCGCGGGTACGTACTCCTCGATCTTCATCGCGACTCCGATCATGTGCTGGTGGTATCGCGGCAAGCGTCCTGAGTTCGAGGACTCGGCGAAGGAAGAGGCCGAGGCCTGAATCGAGGCATAAGAGAAAAGGAATCAACCCGTTTCGGGTTGATTCCTTTTGTTTTTGAAAGAACGTTTCAGAGGGATTGGGAGGAGAGAAGATGGCAGAGGAAGTGAAGGCCAAGCTGCTGGAGGTTGAAGAGGTCCGTCAGCGCATCGAGGATTTGAAGCGGCGCGTCGGTGAGATGGCCGATTACATTAAGATCGACGAGCGTCGGACGAAGCTGGCGGGTCTTGAGGAGCAGCAGGCGCAGGGCGATTTCTGGAACAACCAGTCGAAGGCCCGTGAGGTCAT
>CALZAJ010000060.1 GCA_945613785.1 uncultured Verrucomicrobiota bacterium
CCTCCGGCTCCGGCTTGTGGTTGCGCTCGTGGTAGCGCCCCTCGAACATCGTGCCATGATGACGGCGCAGAAGCTCTACAGCACGTGACTTCTCATCAGCATCCAGATAGAAAGCCCGGTGCGCACCACGCATAACGCCTCGCTACGCGAGCAGCCTAGCGGCTAGTGGATATAACCGGCTCATCAGATGATAACACCTGCAGTTCTCAATCAACCTTGTCTTCCGCATGCAACCACAACATACATTAGTAGAGTAGAGCGGGGACGCCCCTTGTTATAGGGTACGCCCGCTCGGCCTTCGGCTACCCTCAAAACGTGCTTCGCCGTTTTTCGGCGGATACCCCTCGTCAAACCGTACGTGCAGTTTCCCCGCATACGGCTCTCCGTGTGGGACTTCACACTCGATGCGGCCTGGAGTCGGACTCGTTCCTCAAGCGCCTCTTCAAGTCGCGCACCGGCATGACCCTAAGAGAATGGCGCAAGAAACTCAAGAAGTAGCCCTCTTCGGACAGACCGTCGATCACGGCCTGCAGTCGAACTGACGCATCGCCGCCAATCAGCGGCTCTCGGGCGCGACCTCGACCTGGAACCACGTACGATAATGGTTGTCACGATGCCAGGTGTTCCCGGCGGAGGCATAGTCGCAGAACGTGACCGTCGTCGGATAGGCCCCTTCCGGGTTCTCGGTATGAGTTCCGATCGGAAGGGTCGCGGAAAACGTCATCCAGATGTCGTCGAACGGGGTGCGCACCGGCGTAAACGGCACGACGTCGCCATCCTTGATACCCTGACGGAAGACCTCGGACAGCTCCCCGTCGGCGAAGCGGCTGTCGCGCGCAAGCAAAACGGGTCCGCGGGTGAAGGCGATGTTGTGATCGATGCGATGCGAGACGGTCGGCATGTCGAAACGGAGTTCGACGAGATCGCCGAACTTCCACGCCCGGGTCACTGTGAAGTACGTCCCCGGGACGACGCCGTCCAGCGCCTCGCCGTTGACCGTCACGGTCGCCTTCTTGGTCCAGCCCGGAATGCGGAAACGCACCGGCACATCACCCGCGTCCTCGATATGGCTCACGAGACGGACATAATCCGCGCGCGGATAGAGCGAGTACATGTCGAAGGCGACCGTCTTGCCTGTGGAGAGCTTCTCGTTGACAAGGGCTGTCGTGTAGAAATTGAATGTCGCCACGTCGCCCTTCACGGTGAAGAGCTCGCGCAGGAAACAGAGGAAGCCACGCGGACCGTTCGCCGTACAGCAGTCGGTGTGCATGAAGCAATGGTGCTGGCCGTGGTAGCGGTTGCCGGAAAGCGGCGTGTAGCCGGCAAACTCCGAACCGTCCGCCTTCATCGCGCCGAGGTACGCATTGTAGAATGTGCGCTCGATCTGATCGGCCCACTTCGGATCGTCGGTCTCCGCCAGAAGACGCTGGCAGAAGCGCATCCAGGTCGTCGTCACGCACGTCTCCTGCAGCCGCAGATACGGCAGATGCTGCTTTCTGGCGCCATGATACCAGGCCTCGGAGGACGAGCAACCGCCCGCCAGGTTGATCTCCTCCTTCACGATATCCTCACCAGTCATGATCGCCGCCCGACGAAGATCCGCGATCCGCTGCGCATCTCCCTCTCCGACCTTCGACTTCTCCTCGACATAGTCAAGGATTCCCTGATAGCAGCTCATCATCTCATACGCCTTGCCGCGCCCGTTCTTGCAGACATAGGCCCAGTCTCCGCCGTCTTCGGGCTTCAGCACCTTTCCGCCTTCGTTGCGGTCCGCAACCGAGACGCCCTTGAGCGCGAGATCGAGCAGACGGGGCCCCTTCGGATTCACGTCCGTCATGCCCTTCACGATGTAATCGGCGAACGCGAGATACTTGCGGTCCTTCGTCTCACGGTAGAGCCACACGACGGACTCGAGGATGGACGAGCTTGCGTATCCCGACCAGTTTCCGGTCTGCCAGAGCTCACGTCCCCGTTTGCCGTTCGGACCGATCTCCGCGATGACATAATCGCAGAGCCGACGCGCAGCCGTCAGTGCAGCGCAACACCTCTCGCTGCATTTCCCGTTTCCTGTCTTCTGTTTTTCATTCTGCACATAATGCAGCAGACCCATCAGCGTGTACTTGATGCCCCACACGTCCCAGCCTTCGCCCAGACGGAGGTCATCGGGATAGTTGCCGATGTAGCCACACGGCTCCTGGCTGGCGAGAATCCGGTCGATACCGCGTTCGATGTTGACGCGCAGTTTCTCCGAATCCGTGTAGGCCAGATAGGGCATCGCCGAATGCATGTACTTGCCCCAGAACTCGGTCTGCCACCAGCCCTTGCGCTCGGTTTTCTCGATGAAAGGCGCGGTGAGGTAGTCGATGTCGGTTCCGACGACGTGGTGCTCAATCATCTGGTCGAGCCGGTCGCCAAGATAGCCTTTGAGCCGGACCTGCGCCGAAGCTGTGCCCCAAAGCATGCCCGCCGCAACCATTATTGCCAATGAAAGATTTCGCATAGCCGATTCCATTTTCCTCATTTCTGCTCCCGGGTTGCCGACCAGCTGCAGCGCATGGTCTTGCCGTCGGACACCTTGCCGCCCCACTGCAAACCGCCTTTCGGGCAAAACTGTAGCCCGGCGGAATTATTGTTCCACTGGCGGCGGTCCATGAAACCCATCAGTTGGGCATCGTCGAGCGAAATCTTCCATTCGCCGTTGCTCAAAATCTTGAACGATCCCGGCAGGCGGCAGCTTTTGGCGTCGAATTCCGCCGGATAGTCAATCTCGCGCTCTTGATCGGACTGGTCGACGAGTTTGAGTTTGCGCCCAGCATAGAACTCGATAGGGCTTTGCAGAGAAGAGCAAAGGTTGAAGCCCTTCCAGGCGACGCCCTCACGGATGGTTATTTCGCAGTCGACAGAAATCTTGTCGCGGCTTACGCAGACCGTGACCTTCTCGGCGAAATCATCGTGCTTGACGCCAATCGGGCACTCGCGCGTGCAGATGATCCGATCTGCCGAGGTGTCAAAAGTGACAATCGGCGTATAGCCCTTTTTCGCCGGCAGGGATTTGCTGCTTTCATAACCGATGCTGCCCAGCGACTTTTTGCCACCGTATTCCAACCTCCGGAAATTTCCCCGAGGGTCGAACTCGACGGAAAAGCCGTCGGATTCGAAAACGCATTCGCGCAGCTGGGTTTTGGGGGTTACGAATTTAACCGGCTTGTTGACATCTTTATCGTCGCAAACGGAAATAAGGCACGCCTGCGGTATCCACGGTTGAAACCATTCCCAGCAATAGATAAGCCGGTTGAGCCCCTTCTTGACGGCGATCCGGTGGGTTCCGCCTTTTGTGCGGACGCATTTGCCATTGAGGAAGAACACGCACGACTCCCACTTGGCGCGGTTGACGAGCAAATCTTTCTCACCGTCCGCATCGCATTCGAACTCGAGCGCGGCAAGAAACACCGGGCGGTCCTTCGGCTTGGCCCGGCTCATGGCGGACTTGAACTCGGCACTGATTGCTGGATCCCACGGAATATAGCTCGCGGCGGAGAATCCGCAACGCGACTTGTCGGCCATCGAGCGCCAATACTGCTCAATACCCTCGCCGATGTTCGGCAGCATTTTGCCGGCAATAGCCATCGCGGCGATTGTCTCATCGGGGAATTTCGTCATATCGACCGGTCCGAGAACCATCATCGTGTCGCGCGGCGTCCCGCCGAAGCTCCGCGCAGCGCCAGGAACATTTTCCGTGGCATAAAGTCGCCCACGCACGCCATTATGCACGAAATCCACTCCGACGACGTAAAAGTGGTCGCCTTCGCGGTAATCGGCTTGATCGCTGGCGGCACCGAGACTGACGACTTTCGATTTCTCTTTTGCCAGAATCCTGCTGTTGGACCACATCGGCGCGGGGATGACAACGACCTGAACGACCTCGGCATCGCCCGAAAAATCGTAGGCGAGCTCGCCCTTCTGCTCGTCAACTGCAACCGAAAGCTTAAGCGCCGGGAATTTCGCCGAGACGCCATTTTCCATGCGGTCGATCTTCTCGGGCAGTCCGAGCTCGCGAGGAAAGGCCTCCTGCACTTCCACCTTGACCGGCTTGACCGATCCAAAGGTGTAGGTCAGCGGCTGAACTTCGCCAAGAAACGCCGGATCGTGGCGCTGCACTTCGAAGACTGCCGTATTGCCCTTCACGCCGAGTTTCTTTGTTCGGGCGTGGAAAAACTCGTAGCGGTAGGCCCCGTAGTGCGCATCGTCGGTAATCCACCACTCTTCGCCGTACCGTTTCTTGACTGCGTTGAGCCATTTTTCCTGAACCAGCAGCCCCTCCGGCTTGCACCACGAATGAATGCCGAAAGTAATCTTGGGATAGTCGGGATTCTTCGCCACATCGTTCACGGCATTGGTGAGGTTGCGGTAGAATTCCTTGTCGTTGGGTGCGGTATCGTTACCCTTGAAAGTAAAGCCCGGCATCCATTCACTTGCACCCTTCCCCCCCGATGGCATCGGCCAGTCGGACGAGACGAAAATACCGCCGTCGACGAGAATCTTCACCAGCTTGGCCGCGCGGTTCGGCTCGAGCGGAGAGTTCCAATTGAAAGGAATCGCAAACGATGTATTGGGCGTGTCAGCGAAGCACTCGATGCGCAGTTTGTTTTCCATCACCTCGTGGAACATAAGGTTTACGCCCGATTCCATCAGAAATGGATGCCCCACGGTATGGTTGCCAAATCGCGCCCCGAGCGCTTTGAGTTTCGGCACGGCCTCCTTGTAATACTTCATGTCCCCGTTCAGAAAGAACATAGGGGTAACGCCGGCGCGGCGGAACATTTCCGCCCGCTCGAGATGTTGCCAGGATGAATCGTCCCAGCGCGAAGTGAACGCAAGCTTGCGTCCGTCCGGCAGCGGGGCGATGGCGATTTGGGCCTCTGCGGCTTGCGCGGGAGAAGCAAAATGGGCAGTGACTATCTCGGGTCGGGTGAAGGAAAAGCCAGCAGAGGCTAATACTATGGTGAAAATGGTCATTTTACTTCCTCCTGATCAATCGTGATGGTTCTTGGCCCAATGTTTCTTCATTACCTTCATCCGGGCCGACTCCTCGCCGGGCCGCACCTTCGCCGGCCTCTCGAACGGCGAAGATTCGTCGTATTCAAGATTCCAGCCGTGAAACTCGCCGTAGGAATGATAGGTCCACAGATCTACGTATTTGTCGCAGATCTCGCACACATCGTCGAGCCAGCGGTCCGCACCAGGCATCCGGCGCATCACGGAGAATTCACCGACGAAATAACGCGCACCATACTTTTCCCGAAACGGCTCGGACGCGCGGAAGACCGCCTCCAACTTGTCCTTATTCCAACTGTCGCCTTTGAATACGGAAATGCCCGGATACGTCTGGGTGGGCTTGCTCAAATCGAGGTTCTTGCCGAGCACCTGGTAATGGGTGTAGGCCAAAGGCGAATAGAAATGAATCTCGTACCACACATCCTTAAACGGGAACGGACGCATATAGGCGAGCGAATAATCTCCCGGTCCTCCGCCGAAATCGGCGCTGGCGACTATTGGACGATCCGGATCGATCGCCCTAATGCGATCAATGGCTTCGTATTCGAGCTGCCAGTAGGAATACTTGTCGCCGGGATTGCCGAAAAGCCCTTGGAATGGCTCGTTCAGAAGTCCGAATGCCCAAATCTCGTCGCGTCCCTTGAAGTGACGGGCAAGTTTCTCCCAGCCCTGAAGATAAGCCTCGCGCATCGCATCGTCATTGAAGATCGCATACTTCTTGCGGTTGCCCTTGCCGTCTGGCGCTGCCGGAGCGAAGATGACGCGGACGTTATGCTTCTTCAGCACGGCGAGATTCGCCTCAAGCTTCGCATAATCGTCCTTCAGCGGTTGGAAGCGCGACATCCGGACGAGGTTGCACCCCCAGCTGGCGATCTTCTCAAAGTCCTCGGGCTTGAACGACCAGATGGCGACCGTGCCGCGATATTTCTTGCCGTCGAGCCACTTCTTCGAGTACCTGCATTTGTAATTGTCGGGAACCTTCGCGCCGGCTTTCTCGACGACCTCGTCCATGAACGGACGCTCGGGAATCTCGAGCCGCCAGTCCTTGACATAGACGTCGCCGGTGGCCACCGAAGCCGAGAGGAAGGCGCCCGCCTTGGTGAGATCGTCATTCGGTCCGATGTAAAGTCGCTCGCGGTGTTCGATCCAACCGTCTGTCGTTCCACCCTCGGGCAGATCGAAGCGTGGCCAGATCCAAGTCGCGTACTCGGGATTCTCCCGCCACCAGTTGAGGCAGGCGGGACGGAAAGGCTCTTTGGCCTTGCCCGTCTTGTCCCAAGCGGCGGCCGCCTGCGTCGCGCCGACCGTCTTGTACACGAACACAAAATCGAATTCCTTGCCGCGGAACCGCTCAAGATCAACCTTCAACCAGTTCATCCGCCCCCACGACTTGCCCGGAACGCCGCTCGACAGTTTCAATACCTTCTCCCCGTCGATATCCACCCATTCGGCCGCCGAACCCTTCTGCAGGAAACCGCCTCCCTCGCGGATCAACGACAAGGGCCGGACGGCGCCCGACGCCGCCGACGCAACGGTCGTGAACGAAACGGCAAACAGGAATATTATCTTTTTCATAGCGCTTTTGTACCTCAGACTGAATGGTTAGTTGACTTCTATTCGAGGGATTCCCCCCGCCCGATGCGGCTTCGCCGATACGACGACCTTGGCGAACTTGCGGGGAACGGCATCCTCGACCGCGAACGGCTAGACCAGGTCGCCGGCACAAAGGCAAAGAGACATGCCATCATTTTCTGCGCACCCTTAGCGGATGACGACGGCCAACCCCGCCGGAAGGCCTTCGTAGCAGCCGATGTCCACACTGCGTCCACGAAGGCGCTTGCCGCCGGCAAGGTCGAGCGTCTCCTCGGTGAAGCCCTCGACCAGGGCACCGGCATTCATCAGCGCGCCGTTCGTCTTCGGACGGTAATCGCCTGCGGCGAAGTCCTTGAAGGCCGCCGTCGAGATCGTCACGCAACTGTCGTTGATCTTCTCCGCGGTATCGGTCGCGCAATTGACGAAGCCTGCGGCCTTGCCGCCCCAGGCGCGGCTGACGCCGCCTTCTCCCGTCTCGCACACATCCGCAACGACACAGTTGATCGCTTCTCCGTCCACGACGTTAAGGCCATACGAAGGCGTTTTTTCGCTTCCCGAGTTCTGATAGGAGAAGGGATTCGACCCGCACGAGACGACCGTGAGGTTCACGGCCTTTGCGCCGGAACCGTTGATCAAGACGGTATGGAACTCGTCGCTCTTTTCCCCCTTGTTGCAGTTGCGGACTAGGCAGTTCTCGGCTCGGGCATTCCCCGTCAGACGCATCGCCACGGCACCGCCATGCTGCGGCGTATACTGAAGGTTCGGATTGTCGATCTCGCAATCCTCAATGATGGAGTGGGTGATGAGTCCGCCTGCGAGGTCCGCGCCGGCCGCACCATGAGTGCACCGGGCATTGACACACGCCGAGATCACGCAGTTCGAGACGGTGCCGCCGGCCGCGCAGATGATGACGCCGCCCGCCGAAGGAGTGGCGGAGACCATCTGGTGCCATCCCTTGCGCATCGTCACGTTGCTGACGCGCGCCCGGGCGTGGTTGAGCGTGAAGATGTTGCGCGTCATGTCAGCCTCCGACGCATACCACTTGTTAGGAAGCGGCTGCTCGAAGACGACCTCGCCCGGAGTCGCGCCCAAGCCAAGGACCTCAACATCGGCGGAAATCCGAATCGGCCGTTCGGTCCGATACGTTCCCGGCTTGACAAGAATCCGCTGACCGACCGTCACCACGGCGGCAAGGGCGTCCGTCACCGTCTTCGCCGCCGTCTCCGGAGTCGCATACGGCGAGAGCTCGTTCTCGGAAGCGGCGTCCACGTAGATGTCGCGATTGGCAACCGTCACGCAGTTCGCGACGGTCTTCTTGACAGTCTGTCCGGCGACCGAGACGGAGAGCGACACCGTGAAGACGCCCGGAACAGCATACGTATGATTGACGGACAGCGAATCAGTCTCAAGCGGCGCGGATCCGTCACCGAAATCCCAGGTCAGCGTCGCCGTGCTCCCCGTCGGCTGGTCGACCGTCGCCGTGAAAACCGTCTCAAAAGGCATTAGGCCCGTCTGCGAATCGACCGCGAAGTCAACCGTCAGCTGCGAACGGTCGACGGCATAGCGGATGATGACCGTACCCGTGCCGCCGTCACCGCCCACAGCGCTGCTGTTGTTCTGCAGTCCGCCGCCGCCACCGCCGCCGGAACCCGGACGACCGGGTGTCGGCTGGCCGTTGTCCGGGGCACCGTTGCCCCATTCGTCATGCGAACCGCCGGAGGTGCCGCCCGAAGCACCGCCACCGGCGCCATACATCAGGGACTCGCCCGTGATGTCGGAGACAATGCCTGCGCCGCCGCAGCGAGGATACTCCGACGCCTCAACATCATGCCCGTCCTCGGCCGCACCGCCGCCGCCGCCGACATTCCAGATCGTCGTCGCCCGGGCACCGACGTGTCCGCCCGTGACGGTCGGTTGACCACCCAGGCTCTCAGTAGAGGCATTGGTGTCATTACCACCGGCGGCACCACCATTGGCACCATTCGAACCTGCGCGCATCGACCAACCGCCTGCACCGCCACCACCGCCGAGCGCCGTGTACGACAGAAAGCTGGAGGTCCCGCCGTTCCCGCCCGAATCACGTCCGCCGTTACCACCGGCGGCGACCGTCACTTCATAGTCGGCTCCC
>CALZAJ010000061.1 GCA_945613785.1 uncultured Verrucomicrobiota bacterium
GACATCGTCCGCTGGAACGAGGACATCCGTCAGTACGTTGCGCAGGCTCTGGCTCCGGCGAGGCTCGAGTCGATCGAGGTCGATCCGGTCCTGCCCAACACGGTGCACGTCGTCGCGGCGGCCGATCAGTATTCGCTGGCGATCGGCAAGCGTGGTCAGAACGTCCGCCTGACGACGAAGCTCACGGGCTGGCACGTCGAGATTCGCAAGTCGATGGCGACGGCGAGCTTTGAGGACCAGAAGGCGGAGGCGATCCGCGTCCTCGCCGACACGTTCAGTGTTTCCACGGCGGTGGCGACGCAGATGGCCGATGCGGGCTATCTCACGATCGACGGCATCGCCGATGAGGATGAGGCGAGCTTCATCGCCGCCACGGGGCTGGACGAAGTCACGGCGAAGGGTGTTTACGCTGCGGCCAGGGCGGTCGCGGAACTCACGAGCGGGAGCGTTGCCGAGTAAGGGGCTGATTTGACATGAGAGTATACGAACTAGCAAAAGAGGCCGGCGTAACGAGCGCGGACGTCCTTCGGGCGGCCGAGAGCTGTGGCGTCGAGGTGACGAGTGCCATCAGCTCCGTGGACGGTGACGAAATCGCATCGTTGAAGGAGGCCGTGGCCAAGTTGGACCGTGCCGATGCCGCGGCACTGCGCGCGGCGAAGAGCGCCAAGGTCGCCGAACTGCGCCGTGAGCGTCTGGCGTCCGAGAAGGCGGCTTTGGATCGTCATCTGGAAATCGCGAAGGCGGCTCATGAAGGCAAGCCCGTGAAGCTCGATGCGGTGAAGCCCGCCGCGGTTCCTGCGCCCGTCAAGAAGGTCGAAGAGCCCAAGCCGGCGCCGGCTCCTGCCGCGCCCGTCAAGTTGGGCCCGATTTCGATCAATCCCAACAAGCCGACGGTCGCTCCCGCCGCGCCGAAGATCTCCATTGCCGCTGCGCCGCAGAAGCCGGTGATCCGCATGGCTCCCGGCGTCAAGCCGAAGGTGTCGGTCGCTCCGCAGCCGATCAAGGTCGGCCTTTCCGCCGCTGGCTTCAAGCCGTTGCAGCCGTCCGCTCCCGCGCCGACGATCAAGATCACGGTCGCCGCGCCGCCCAAGGTCCGTCCCCCGAAGGTCGTTGACTACGATGACGAGGACGGTTCCCGGAAGGGCAAGAAGGGCAAGGACGCGATGCGTGCGTTCGAGAAGCGCATGCCCACGGGCGGCACTCCGACCCCGACGAGCCGCATTTCCGTCAACGAGGACTCCAAGGAGATTTCGATCCGTGGCGCTGTCGTCGTCAAGGACCTCGCGGCGAAGCTGAACATCAAGCCGAATCGTCTGATCGCCGATCTCATGGGTCTGAAGATCCTCGCGTCGATCAACCAGCGCGTTGAACCAGACATCGCGACGAAGGTCGCCGAAAAGTACGGCTTCAAGGTCACGGTCGAGCATGCCCGCAACAAGGACGCCGCGAAGCCCGTTCTCAAGGCGATCGACGCGGATGACCTGATTCCGGAAGATGCGCCCGAGACGCTCAAGCCGCGCGCGCCGGTCGTGACCTTCCTCGGTCACGTCGACCACGGCAAGACGACGCTCATGGACTGGATCCGCAAGGAGCATGTCGCCGCGGGCGAAGCGGGCGGCATCACCCAGCAGATCTCCGCCTACCAGGTCGAGATCGCGGGCAAGCCGATCACCTTCCTCGATACCCCCGGTCACGCCGCGTTCAGCGCGATGCGTGCGCGCGGCGCGCAGATTACGGACATCGCGGTCCTGATCATTGCGGCCGACGACGGTATCATGCCGCAGACCGAGGAGTGCATCAAGGTCGCCCGCCAGACGGGTGTCCAGATCATGGTCGCGATGACCAAGTGTGACAAGCCCACGGCGAACGTCGACAAGGTCAAGCAGCAGCTTCAGAAGCGCGGTCTGACCCCGGAAGACTGGGGTGGCGACATCATTTGCTGCCCGGTTTCGGGCGTGACCGGCGAAGGCGTCGATTCTCTTCTCGAGAACATCCTCGTCCAGGCCGAAGTCCTCGAGCTCATGGCCAATCCGAACCGCCGTGCGAACGGCTACGTCATCGAGTCCGAGCTCCAGCAGGGCCTGGGTCCGTGCGCGACCCTCCTCGTGACAGGCGGCACGCTCAAGGTCGGCGACGCGATTCTCATCGGCGAGCACTTCGGCAAGGTCCGCGCGCTCATCGACGATCACGGCCGCCGCATCAAGGAAGCGCCGCCGGCGACGCCGGTCAAGTGCACGGGTCTCTCGGGTGTTCCCGAGGCTGGTGCCGAGTTCCGTGTCATGTTGGACGAGAAGCGCGCCCGCACCCTCGCGGAGCAGACCGCCCAGGAGCGCAAGGAGCAGGAGCTCTCGAACTCCAAGGCCGCGACGCTCGATGCCCTCATGTCCCGTATGGCGGCCGAAGGCAAGCGCGAACTCAACGTCGTCGTCAAGTCCGAGAACCAGGGCACGCTCGAAGCGGTCGTCCAGGCCCTTCAGGAGATCAAGTCCGAGAAGGTCGGCCTTAACATCATCGGCACTGGCACGGGCAACGTCTCGATGACCGACGTCAAGAGCGCGGCCGCCGGCAAGGCGATTGTCGTGGGCTTCGACATTGGTATCGATTCGGGCGTGCAACAGCAGGCCCGGCACGACGGGGTGCGGATCAATTCCTTCCGCATCATCTACGAGCTCATCGATCACGTCAAGCAGTCCATGCTCGACCTGCTCCCGCCCGAGTACAAGGAGGTCGTCCTCGGCCATGCCGAGATCAAGGCGATCTACGACATTGGCAAGCTCGGCAAGATCGCCGGCTCCCAGATGCTCGACGGCAAGCTCGTCGCCAAGGAGAAGTACCGCATCCTCCGCAACAAGGCGCAGGTGTGGGACGGCAAGGTGCAGACGCTCCGTCACTTCAAGGACGAGGTCAAGGAAGTCACGGGACAGCAGGAATGCGGCGTGTGCTTCGCGAACTTCGAGGGCTTCCAGGTTGGCGACGTCATCGAGTGCTATCAGATGGAAGAGCTTCCGAGAAGCCTGTAAGCCATGGGTGTCGACAGACTAGAACGGGTCAACAGCCTCCTCAAGCGAGTCATCGCCGAGGGGATGTTCCAGGTGATGCAGGGCGACTCCGTGTCGCCCGGCCTCTTCACTGTCATGAACGTTCACTGCGGCAAGGACTTGCGCGACGCCACGGTCAGCGTCTCCGTGTTCGGCGACGACGACCTGAAGAAGACGGCGCTCCAGCACTTGAAGCATCATGCGCGTGATTTTCAGGCACTTATCAACCGTCAGGTGCGGCTGAAGTTCACCCCGCGCCTGATGTTCAAGCTCGATCTCTCGCTCGAGAAGGGCGACGAGGTCCTGGCGATCCTGAATACGCTTCCTCCTGTGAAAGACGATGGCGAACCTGACTCAGCTCCGAATGCTTGAGGACCTCAACGGGTTCCTCCTGATTGACAAGCCCGCGGGCATTCCCTTCGCTTCCGTCGTCAAGACGGTGAAGCGCAAGTTCAATCTCGTCAAGGTCGGCCACGGCGGTTCGTTGGATGCGATGGCCACGGGGCTTCTCGTCCTCATCGTCGGCGATGCCAACAAGTTCGCCAACGACCTGATGGCGGCGGACCGTTCCTACGAAGGCACGATGAAGCTGGGGCTTGTGACGAACACGCACGACATCTACGGCGAGAAGACCGGCGGAGGCGCGGTGCCGTCCTCGGGCCTCGCCGAGAAGATTGCCGCCGTCCTGCCTGAATTCAAGGGAGACATCTTCCAGACCGAGAGCCGCTACTGCTCGATCCGCAAGGAAGGCAGTGCGGCCTACGAGATCGCCGACACCGGCGACCACAAGCCGTTCATGGCGCACGTCTACCGGCTGAAGGTCGATCCGTCCGAAGGATCTCCCGACGCGCTCGCGTTCGAGACCAAGGTCTCGAAGTCAGTCCTGGTGAAGACGCTTGTGAATGACTTCGGACGGATGCTTGGCTGCGGCGCCGCGCTGGCGACGATCCGTCGCACGCAGCTCGGCAAGTTCTCCGTGACGGATGCCATTCCCTACGACAAGTTGCTGACGACCGAGCTGGCCGATTTCTCCTCCTGTGTCCTGCCGGTCGCGAAGGCCTTCGCATGACGATCGCGGTCGGCTTCTTCGATGGCGTCCATCTCGGACACCAGGCGATCCTGAAGGGCGCCGACCTCGCCTTGACCTTCGAGAATCACCCGCTTTCCTTTCTCGCCCCCGAACGGGCGCCTCGCCTCATCATGTCCTGCGAGGACCGCGCAAAGGCGATTCGGTCCCTCGGCGTCAAGGTGACGGCGCTTGCCTTTGATGCCGATCTTGCCGGCTATTCGCCGGAACGGTTCCTCGCGTTCCTTCAGGATTTCGCGGCGGACCAGGGTTGGAATCGCATGGATCCCTTGACTGTCCGTTGCGGCGCCAACTGGCGCTTCGGACAGGGCGGCGTCGGCGATGCAGCCTGGCTGCGCGCCCATGGCGTCGACGTCACCGTTGTGCCGTATGCCGAATTCAAGGACGAACCGATTTCCTCCACGCGTATCCGTCGCGCGCTCGAAGCGGGTGAGATCGCCGACGCCCACGCGATGATGGGACGTCCCTACGCCATCCGCGGCGAAATCATTCCAGGCAAGGGCCTTGGTCGTACGCTCGGATACCCGACGCTCAACGTCCGCCCTGACAGCCCCTCGTCACAGACGCCGCCCCAGCTTCCCCACGGCGTCTATGCCGTGGAAGCGGACGGCGTCCGCGCGGTGGCGAACTACGGTCTCGCCCCGACGATGGGTGCGCAGTCCTGGAAAGAGCCCATCTGGGAACTGCACGTGCTGGGTTGCACGAATGTGCGCGTGGTCGAACGCGCGCATGAACGGACCCCGTTCGTGTTCGAGGTCCTTCGCTTCCTGCGGCCGGAACGAACCTTCGCCTCGATCGAGGAGCTGAAGATCCAGATCGCCAAGGACTGCGAGGAGGCCGTGCGGTGAAGGGACGATTCGCAGTTCTCGCGTGGCTTGCCGTCTTCTCTGTCGTGGGGCTTCGTGCCGATTTCGCACCTGAACGTTTCTCCGGGGGCCAGGCGGGTCGTCGCGCGGTCGACTGGTATCGTCATACGGGCGACCCCGCGTGGGGCGACCCCGTGACGAATTACGTCGATCGCTTCTCGGTCGTGAAGCCAGTGGACGGCGATGCTGCCGGACGTCCCTTGCTCGTCGTGCTGCACGGGCGCGGCGCGGGCTGGCCCGGGAAGGGCGTCGACATGCAGACGCCGCTGGCGGATGACAAGGATCGCGTCTTCTCCTGTCCAGACGATTTCTATGTGCTGAACCTTGACGACATCCGCAGCTATCACGTCCTCTGGAACCGCACGCACGAACAGTACTGGTGGGGCGGATCGTCCTCCTACGGCGGACCCGAGGTGAAGGACGTCGCGCGTCTTCGCAAGGGCGAGACACCGTGCGAGAAGCGCGTGCTGGCGTCGGTCGAATGGACCATCAGCCGGTATGGCATCGACCGCAACCGCGTCTACCTCTGCGGCAACTCGATGGGCGGTCAGGCCACCTATGCGATCGGACTTTCCCATGGCGACATCTTCGCTGCGGTGAATGCCAACGTGCCGGCGACCGTGTGGTTCGCCGCGGCGCGTCTCGGCTTCGTCGATGATGACGGTGCGGACATCCGGGATTGGAACGTTTCGGGGTTCGCGGAGCCGCCCGTGTGCGTCGAGTGGAGTGGCGTGGACGACATGTGGAGCCGCGAACGCGAGGTCATCATCCGCAACTTGCGCAAGCGCAAGTGGTCCCATCTGGTGCTGTGGGGCGATTACGGACACTGCGGGAGCGTGGCCGCGGCCCGCAAGAAAAACGACCTCGTCGAGAAGTTCGACTGGCTCGCGGTCCGTCGCAACGCGGCCTACCCCGTCTTCACCGAGGCATCCTGCGACGACCGTTTGCCGTGGCCGTTCAAGACCTGGAAGCCGCACTACGGGAGGTTCAGCGGCTGGAAGGGAGATATCGACCGCGCCGAGATGGAGATTGCCGAGGGAGCGAATCCGGTCGGACAGATCAACGGTTTCTTCCGATGGAAGAACCTGCAGGACGATGAGAGCGGCTTTGCCCTGGAACTCCGTATCGCGTCCGCCGAAGAACTCGGGACGGTCCACTTCATGCCGCCGTCCGCGGCCCTCGCCGATGTGACGGTCCGTCGCATCCAGCATCCCGCCCTCGCACGGGCGAAACGCGTCGCGTGGACGTTCGGACCGCAGTCCGGCGTCGCCGAACGCGATGACCACGGAACGCTCACGATTCCGAATCTCGGACTTCAACAGTCGCCGAAGATGCTGAGGCTGAAGCCCCTCTGACCCATTACGCACGGCGAGGAAGATCCTTTCGGCAGTTCCCGCAATTGTGGTATACTTGCCGTATGGGATTCTTCAAAGCTTATGACATGCGGGGCACCTTCGGTGCTGACTTCGATCTGACCACCGTCTACAAGGTCGGCAAGGCCTTGCCGAACGTTGTAAAACGTTCGTCCGCGACTTCTCCTCGTTGGCTCGTGGGACGAGATTGCCGTGTGACGAGTACGGACGTGCATGATGCGCTGGTTCAGGGTCTCAAGGAAGCGGGCGCCGAAGTGACGGATCTCGGACTCTGCACGACGTCGATGGTTTATTTCTTCACCGCCGAGGACGACTTCGACGGATCGGTGATGATCACGGCTTCGCACAATCCGCCGTCCGACAACGGTCTCAAGGTCTCGATGAAGACGGCTCTGCCTGTCGGTTATGCGAACGGACTCAACGAGGTCGAGAAGCTTGTCGCCTCAGACGACTCGACCTACACGCCGTCTCCCTCCACGACACCTTTCGCGCCTTCTGCCGAACATCTCGCCCGCTATCGGTCCTGGCAAACCAAACAGTCAAATCTTCAAACGAACCAACACCTGAGGTATGCCGTCGATTGCTCCAACGGCATGTCGTCACTCCTCGCGCATGATCTCTTCCCCGGCGCCGTGTTCCTGAATGACACGCTGGACGGCACGTTCCCGAATCACAGTCCGAATCCGCTGACGGCCTCCGCCCGTGAGCAGCTGGCCAAGGTCGTACGTGAACAGCACCTCGATTGTGGCGTCATCTTCGACGGGGATGCCGACCGTGCGATGTTCGTCGATGAGAAGGGCGATTTCGTCCAGCCCGACTACCTTATCCCAATCGTCGCCCGCGCAACTCTCGTCGCCACACCGCCCCCGGCGGGGCATATCCCACGCATCATCCACGACGTCCGCACCTCCCGCGGCGCCATCGAGGCCATCCGCGAGATGGGCTGCGAACCCGTCATGGTCCCGGTCGGCCATGCGTTCGCCAAGCCGATTTTGCGTGAAATTCAGGCCGTGTGCGGCGGCGAACTGGCCGGACACTACTACTTTAGTGAGTTTTTTGGCTGTGATTCTGGAATTTTGGCCGCTTTACGCGTTCTGAACGAGGTCGCCAAGGCCAAACAAAAAGGGCTGTCGTTTAGCCAAATGATGACGCCAATTACCTCCCGCTATGCTAATTCGGGGGAGCTGAACTTCAAAGTTGATGACAAAGAAGGCGCTATTTCGCGCGTTTTATCGGTTTCGGGTGAATTTTCGCAAGAAATCTCGCGTTCGACGATGGACGGCATCCGTCTTGAGTATGACGAGGGCTGGATTAATGTCCGCAAGTCGAATACCGAGCCCTACCTTCGGTTGCTCGTTGAATGTGATACGGCCGAACGGCTCGCTGATTGGACAGACCTGCTGACTCAGGCAATCGAGAATAAGATCGTCTGAGCGTCGGAATTCTCATTAAGAGGTTCCTTCCGCTGCGAAGAAAAATGGTAGAACGGGCGGCGGCACCGCGATTCGAATTTCCTAATTCGAGGACTTTCGTCTTTTGCTCCTGGCGAACGGCTACTTGGGGATCATGTGATGACATGCGCCGTCGTATATCAAATCTCATCCCCCGACGGAAGATTGTGGTATACTTACGGCTATGAGAAATGCTTCCCTTCTGACGATCGTTTCGCTGATCCTTGTTCCCTTCGTCGCACAGGCCTTCTCCTGGAAGGCGAAGACGGCCGGAGAAGAGAAGGTCGCGCTGATCGAATTCCTGAACGGCACACAAGTTGCAAAGGAGCAAACGGCGGCTCTTGTCGCACGGCTCGTTGCTCAATCCAACACGACCGACTGGATGCAGTCGGCCATTGACTTCGGTTCGGAACTTCTTCGCCAGACTGAAGGACAGACGGCCGTCGACCCTCTTCGTCGTCTTGCCCTCGAGACAATTGACTATCCGCTTCACGTGGACAATTACGGCCCAAGAATTGTCCCCGCGGAAATGACTGCTTTCAATGACATGGTCGTTCGCTATGCCCGCGAAGCCAAAGATCGCGTGCTGCGCGAAGTCCGCGAGGCACAGGTCCCCGAGGGGGAACTCTGGATCTGGCGAATCTACAATATGGCCTTTGTCCTCAAGGGACCGCGGCACACGGTTGCCATTGATTTCACAAACCGACCCGAACTCATTGCCAAACCCTATTCGGAACTTCTCAAGGACTTCAACTCGGCCATTAAATCAGGAA
>CALZAJ010000062.1 GCA_945613785.1 uncultured Verrucomicrobiota bacterium
CGAGGTCGGATTCGACGAAGACGACCTTGTCGACGAGGTCGAGCTGTGCGGACATCTTCTGCGCCGCGGTGATGACGTCGTTTCGGCGGTCGATGCCGATGACCTTCACGTTCGGATACTTGAGCACCTCGGTGAGGTAGTAGTAAAGCGAGATCGTGAGATAGGCCTTTCCGCAGCCGCAGTCGACGACGGTGAAGGTGTCTGGGCCAGGGGGTGTTTGGGTGTACTCGCCAATGGTTTCCTTGACGACCTTGAGGAACTCGTTGACCTGATCGTACTTGCCGCGCATCGAGGCACGGATCTTGCCTTCGCCGTCGGCGAGACCGATGACCTTCAGGAGCAGCGCCGAATCGAAGCTGGTGAGCGGAAGCTTCTTCACGCGGTCATGGGGCTTCACGACCGCCACGCGGTCCATCTCCGCCGAACGCGAGACCATCACGTGCCCCTTCTTGGTGACACGCACGTGAAGGTCGCCCTTCGAGGTCATGAGATGGAGATCGCGGGCGCCGCGCTGGGCGATGATTTCCTCGAGGCCTTCCGCCGCGGCATTGGCCGTCAGGTTCTTGACCTGGACCTGTCCGTCGTCCGTCATCTCAGCCTGGTACTTCTTCTCCCCGCCGATCTCGACCGGACGCATCGCGATCTTAAACTGCTTGCCGTTCCGACGGACGGTCTGGACGATCTTCATGAAACCCTCGCCCAGCACGCGGGCGCGGATTTCTTCCTGCAACTTCGGCTCCAATTCAAATCTTTCCATGACGCAATTATATCATTTCCTGTTTTGCCCGCCAGTCGGCCACGACCGCCAAGGCATCCGCGACCGACTTGTTGCCCTTGTCTTTCATCCGTTGTTCCGTTTCTGGAGAAACTTCCGCTTCAGGAAGGAGATGACCTTGGTGGGCCAATGCTGGCTCTCGAGATTCTTCACACCGACCTGCAGGGGCAGGAACTCCGACGCCGCGGGCATCGAATAGGGTTTGTGCGTCGCGACCAGGAGTCGGAGATCGGCCGTGGCGGAATCCGTCATCGGACCTCCCACGGTTCAATGCCCGCGAGGCCGGGATGACGCTGATCCTTCTCGGACAGCTTGAGCGGCACGCCGATGTCCGGCCATTCGATCGCCAGGGCCGGATCGCTGAAGAGCATGCCGCGGTCCGCCTGCGGACAGTAGAGATTGTCGCACTTGTAGCTGAAGAGCGTATCGTCCTCGAGGACGATGAAGCCGTGGGCGAAACCGCGTGGAATATATAACTGTAGGCGGTTCTCGGCGGACAACACCGCACTCACGTGACGGCCATAGGTCGGAGAGCCCTTGCGGATGTCGACCGCGACGTCCCACACGGCGCCGCGGATGACGCGCACGAGCTTCGCCTGCGCATGTTCGCCGGCCTGCCAGTGGAGTCCGCGGATGACGCCCTGCGACGAGAGGCTCTCGTTATCCTGCACGAAGTCGGCGACGATGCCTGCGGCCTTGTAGCGCTCGGCGTTGTATTGCTCGACGAACCACCCGCGAGCGTCGCCGAACACCTGCGGTTCGATGAGTTTCAGTCCCTCGATCTCGGTCTCCCTGACTTTCACGACAGCACCTTCATTTCGGCTCGGGGATCTCCCCTGTCACATCCAGGATCCACGCGGTGTCCGCCCAGCACGGATGTTCCTTGTCCTGAGACTTGTCCATCAGGATTCCCGCCAGCAGCATCACGTTGTCATCGGGAATCAGGTTCAGCGCCCGCTGGAGGCATTCCTCCTTGCGCGCCTTCGGAACGGCGCGGAACTTACGGACGAACGTGTCGATCTCCTCCATCTTCACCGCGCGCTTCACGGGCTCGCACCAGGCGTCGGTCAGGTTGTCGAACTCATCCACGAGACGTTCTTCTTCATTGACCGGCTCCGTCGCTTCCACGGGTTCGTCTGCGTCTGAGGCCTCCGTCGCCTCCACGGACGCTTCGTCGTCCGGCACGGCGACCGTTTCGTCCGATTCGTTCGACGCGGCCGCATCGGTCGCTTCGACAGACTCCTCATCGGCGGCGACGGGCCGCCCCATCGGCGCGACGCCTGGGCGCCCGAGGAACATCCATCCCAGGAGCGCAATGGAGCCCAGGGCGACAAGGGAAAGGAGAATCTTGGTTTTCCGGCTCATGGAACTCAAAGAGGGAATCCTCCGCCGGACACGAGACTGCGTCCGACAGAAACGATGCGCTTATCGATGCGGAGCTTGATCTGGCTCACGTAATTGCGCGAAATGCCATACTTCTCCGCAACCTCGGAGATGTCCTTGCCAGCCAGCGCGTAATCGCGATAGACATTGCGGTCACGTTCGGAGAGCGCCGTCTTGGTCAGGGCGCAACGGCTACCGAGGCGAAGGTTCTCCGCTTCCCAAACCTCGCTCATTCCGCCATCCCCGAGTTTACGGACAATATTGTATTCGGCGATCTTCATTTTGTTGCACAATTATATCAAAAATTCAAGTGCAAATAACAACTTTACGATTTTCTGCATGGAGTTTTCATTTGGCTGACTGCTTCTATCCGATTCCAGCACTGTGATGTTCATCGACACACCCTGCCCGCCTCGTGGCGCGGCAAGTATAGTATCTCAAAGATCGGCCAATTTGTTAACAGGGGCGGAGAATCAGGCCTACATTGCGGTTCGTTCACCTATCTGAAATCGCCGTGCGGATTACAAATGCAGATGAAATTTTCAAAAAAGAGCTCCGCGTTGCCGCGAAGCCCCTTTTCAGGATCAAATCCTTGACGTTAGCAGACACCCTGAGCGACCATCGCGTCAGCGACCTTGACGAAGCCGGCGATGTTGGCGCCGACGACGTAGTTGCCCTTCTTGCCGTACTTCGCGGCGGCTTCCCAGGCGTTGTCGTGGATGGACTTCATGATGCCCTTGAGCTTCTGGTCGACTTCCTCGCGCGTCCAGGAGAGACGTTCGGAGTTCTGCGACATCTCAAGACCGGACGTGGCGACGCCACCGGCGTTGGAAGCCTTGCCCGGGGAGTACATGATCTTCGCCTTGACGAACGCCTCGATCGCCTCCGGGGTGGACGGCATGTTGGCACCTTCGCCGACGAGCGTGCAGCCATGCTTGAGGAGGTAGGCCGCATCCTTCGCGTCGAGCTCGTTCTGACGAGCGCACGGGAAGGCCGCGTCGATCTTGTCGACGAGCTGCCAGCTGTTTTTCTTGGCGACGAACTGGACGCCCTTCGCCTTGATCTCGGAGAGCTCGCCGCGCTTGACGTTCTTGAGGTTCATGACCGTCTCGAGGAGGTCCTGGTTGATGCCGTCCTTGACGACGATCGTACCGGAGCGGTCGGAAAGCGTGAGAACCTTGGCGCCGAGCTGGATGAGCTTCTCGGCCGCGTAGGTCGCGACGTTGCCCGAACCGGAGATCACGCACTTCTTGCCCTCGAACGTCTCACCACGCTTGGCGAGCATGTTCTCGGCGAAGTAGACGTCACCGTAGCCCGTCGCCTCAGGACGGATGAGCGAACCGCCGAAGGAAAGGCCCTTGCCCGTGAGGACACCCGTCCACTCGTTGGCAAGACGCTTGTACTGACCGAAGAGGTAACCGATCTCACGACCGCCGACGTTCATGTCACCGGCCGGAACGTCCGTGTCCGGACCGATGTGGCGGAAAAGCTCCGTCATGAAGCTCTGGCAGAAGCGCATGACTTCAGCGTCGGAGCAACGCTTGCCGGGGGTGTGGGGGCTCTGCTTCGGGTTGAAGTCGGAACCGCCCTTGCCGCCGCCCATCGGGAGCGTGGTGAGCGAGTTCTTAAAGACCTGCTCGAACGCGAGGAACTTCAGAACGGAAAGATTGACCGAGGGGTCGAAGCGGAGACCGCCCTTGTACGGACCAATCGCGCTGTTCTGCTGAATGCGGTAGCCGCGGTTGACACGGACAATGCCCTTGTCGTCCACCCACGGAACGCGGAACATCACGACACGCTCAGGCTCAACGATGCGCTCAAGAATGGCGTTCTGCTCATACTGCGGATTCGCCTTGAGGACGGGATCGAGGGTCGAGAGAACCTCTTCGGCGGCCTGCAGGAATTCAGGTTCGTTCGCATTGCGGGCCTTGAGGCCAGCCATGACGGAATCAACGTACTTGCTCATTTCTTTTCCCTTAATATTTAGTAGACAAAACAACGATTTGCCCTTAGCACAGACTATGCCATCCGCCGAAAGTGAGTATAATAGGCAAAATTCGCACACTTTCGTGTTACAGTATTTGAAAATGACACTTAAAGTGCTTTACAGAATTTGTCTTTAATCTGCTGTCGCACCCCATGGGGACAGACCCCCGTCCTCTCGGACGCTTTCAGCCGCCCTGGCCCCGTCTCCTTCTTTTTGCGGTCTAGTCACCCGTTTTGGCCACTTTAACTCAGTGAAAAGCCAATCCGAAGGGTTTTTCAGGGGGATTTGTTACAAGAGATGTAAAAGTCGGGCAATTGAGCCCGATAATATTTTCGTATCTTGCAACAAATAGCATTTACGGTGGCGTTTCTTGCTATTCCGCCACCCCTTGGCCTTAGGGCTGCTCGGGGAGAAGGTTGAAATCATCCGTCAGACCCTGAACCGCGCAGGTGGTGAGATCAATGACGCTTTCGACATCCTTGAGATCCAACACCTCGACCGGAGAGTGCATATAACGAAGCGGAACGGCAATCTGAGCAACGGCCGTACCGCCGCGCTCCATCTTCATCGCCCAGCCATTATTGCCGGCCCCCTTCGGCACGGCCCGTTCCTGGACGGCAATCTGATGGTCGGCTGCTGTCTTGCGCATGTGCGCGAGAAGTCCCTTGTGGTAGATGGGACCGACCGCAAGGGCCGCGCCCTTTCCCAGCTGCTGATCGCCCGAGACCTTGATGTCATCACCCGTCGGGGCGACGGCAAACCCGACGTCACAGCTGATGCCGATCGTGGGATGGACCGCATAGCTCGCGAGACGCCCGCCCACAAGCCCGATCTCCTCACAGACGCTGGAGACATAATGAACATTTACCGACGGCTTCTGCGCGGCCGTCGCGAGACGAATGAAGGCCTCGCACATCGCAAAGGTTCCAATCCGGTCATCGAAACCGCGTCCCGAGACGCGGGTGCCCGCGAGCGGACGAAACCCCGAATCGACAACCGCCGAATCACCCACCGAGACGAGAGCCTCGGCCTCGGCCTTGGAGGATGCGCCGATGTCGCACGGCAGATTGCGAAGATCGTCCGGCAAGCCCTTCTCGCCCTTCGCCAGGTGCGGCGGACGCGCCCCGACAACGCCGTTGACAGGTCCGTTCTTCGTCAGGATCGTCAGACGCTCGGCCGCGGTGAGCGGTACGACGATGCCGCCCAATGCCTGCAGATAGACGTAGCCGCGATCATCGATGTAAGAGACGATGTAGCCGATCTCATCCCCATGGCCCTCGATCATCACCGTCGTCTTCGCGCCGACGTCCAGGACCGCATGGAGATTGCCATGGAGGTCGATTGTCGGCTGAAGACCGGTCTTCGCCTTGATACGGCGACCCAGCAACAGCGCGCCGGCAGACTCCGAACCGGTCGGAGTCGGGGTCTCGATCAGCGTCTTGAGAAACTCGATCTGCTCAGAGGTCATGGCATCAATCCGCAATCTGGATGGAGATCTTGCCCGCGGGACGAGCCTTCTGCTCGACCGAGCTACGGACATCGCTCGGAAGAATGCACCAAAGCGCGACGCCGATCACCGCGAAGAGCAAGAGGACGATCACCCAATTCAGAAGCGTCCCCGAGGGTTCCTTCTTCTCCTTCTTGGACTTCTTCTTGTTCTTGCCCTTCTTGTCCGAAACCGCGCCCTCGATCACGTTGAGCGGCGTAATGCCGCGCTTACGCAGTTCGGAAAAGACCACGCCGCGGTTTTCGCCGTCAAGCTCGAGGGCCTGCGGCTTGCCTTCCTTGTCCCGATAGGTTACCGTCCACTTCATGAATTACCTCCTGGCAGGTTCGATCGTCATCGACCACTCGACCGGCGCGCTCGGATCGAAAAGATACTTCTTCATCGGCCACGGACCGCAGCTGGCGCCGCCGAGACCTGTCTGACGCACGTCGAGATTGAGGATGATCTCCTCGCGCGGCACGAGCGGCGCACGGAAACGGCGCTGGCCGTTCACATGGCGCGAGAACTCGAGATCCTCCCGGCCGTAGTGCAGGGCCTGCATGAACATCGGCTCGGACGCGCTGAAGCGCACGCCCTTGCCGAACTTGTCGGTGAACTCCACCCAGCGGACGTCGCTCTTGCCGCCGTTGTCCTGCGGACGCACATACTCCTGGAACTGGTCCCTGACCGTCGAGGTGTAGAGCCCGACGAAGCTCGCCGTATTGCGGTCGATGTAGTTCTCCCACGGACCGCGTCCGTAATAGCGCATCTGCTCGAGTGACGGCGGCAGGTGCATCGTGAGGCCGAGGCGCGGAATCGCCACTGGCATCTTTCCGTACGGCGTCACCTTGTTCTTCAGCGTCACCGAACCGTCCGCATTGAAGCAGTAGGTGCACGCATGCGTGAAGCCGCAGCCCTTCGAGCCCGTCACATCGACCGTCACCGTCACCTCGTTCTCGCCGACGCGGATCTTGCCGGGATGATAGCTCAGCTGGGTGAGGCCCGAGAAGAGACAGCCCTTCGCACGATTTTCGCTCCACGTGTTGCCCTGGAACATCCAGCGGTCGTTGTCCGTCATCGCGCGCATGCAGGTGAGCTGAGGACCGACCGTCACGCCCGGAATCGGCTGGTCGAAGACGCACACCCCGCGGACGAAGAGCGCGTGAAGCGCGCCCGTCGCGCGATCGAAGATCGCCGTCGTACGCGCCCGCTCGACCGTCACCTGATCTTCCGTCTCCTCCACGCCCATCTTCGGCGCCAACACGACGTCCTTCTTCTCGGACGCCTCGGCCGGCTCCTCGGGAACGCTCACCGTCAGCGCGACCTGGTTGCGCGACACGACCCAGCCGGCCTTCGCCCACGGACGATCAACCTTCTCCGTGAACGTCACATTGACGAAATGCTCCTTCTTCGCATCGAGCGTCGCGAGAATGGACGAAAGGCCCGAGAGCTCGAGCGGTCCGCGCGCCAGCGGCGCAAGCTTCGGCATCTCGATCTCACCCGAACCGACTTCGACGCCGTCCTCGACCAGCGACCACGTGCCGGCATACTCGTCGGAATCCGTGAAGCAGAAACGGTTCCAGAGCTCAAAGCCCTCATCCGCCTTCGTGACGACGAGGTTACGGTAGACATGGCCGACCTCGATCAGCTTCGGACTGACACGACGAAACGGATCGACGACGCCGTTCACGCAGAACGGTCCGTCATTCGGACTCTCGTCGAAATCGCCGCCGTACGCCAGGAAGCGCTCCTGCTGGCCGGTCTTGAGGTCCATGCGGCCGGTGTACTTCCACACCGCCTGGTCGACCCAGTCCCAGATGCAGCCGCCGATGAGCGACGGGTGCGCGTAGATCGCATCCCAGTACTCCTGGAAGTTGCCGAGCGCATTGCCCATCGCATGCGCATATTCGCACATGAAGAGCGGCTTGCCCGCGCTGTTCGAGGAGGCCGCGAAGCCGTCGCCGTCGGACTCGCCCTTCATCGTGGCCTTGGACGACTTCTCGTCGCCCAGCTTGCCGCGCTGCTCGACCCACTCGACCGACGGATACATCGTCGAGTCGACGTCGGCATCCACGTTTCCGCGCTCCCAGTGGATGATGCGCGTGGGGTCGATCTCCCGGACCTTCGCCATCGCATGACGGAAGCAGTCGCCGTGTCCCGTCTCGTTGCCCATCGACCAGAAGACGATCGAGGGATGGTTGCGGTAGAACAGGACCTGACGTTCGTTGCGCTCGACGATCGTATGATCCCACTCGGGGAAAAGCCCGAGGCCCTTGTCGCCGTAACCGGGCTCGTGGCCTTCGACGTTCGCCTCTGCGACGACGTAGAGACCCAGACGGTCGCAGAGGTCGTACCAGAGATGATGGTCGGGATAGTGGCAGGTGCGGACCGTGTTGACGTTGTACTTCTTCATCAGCAGGATGTCGTCCATCATGTCCTTGAGGGACACCGTACGGCCGTTGTCGACGTTCGTCTCATGACGGTTCACGCCCTTCATCTTGACCGGCTGGCCGTTGACGAGCATCACGCCGTTGACGATCTTCTGCTCCTTCACGCCGAAACGCTTCGTCCGAATGTCCTCGCCCGCGGTGATGACGAGCGTGTAGAGATTCGGCTTCTCGGCGCTCCAGAGCTTCACGCCCTTGAGCTCGGCCTTCGCGGTCATCGTCTCGCCCGCGACGGCGAACGCACCGAACTCGGCGATCTTCTGCCGCCCGTCGAAGATCTCGGCCTTTGGCGCCTTGACCGATCCGTAGGTCGAAAGCGTCAGCGAAACCGTCGCGTTCTCGTACTTCCCGTCGAGCATCGGCGTGACCGCGAAATCGCGGATGCCGCTCTTCGGACGCGACCAGAGCGTCACGTCACGGAAGATGCCAGAGAAGCGGAACATGTCCTGGTCCTCGAGATAGCTGCCGTCGCACCAGCGGAAGACCTGGACCGCGAGGAGGTTGT
>CALZAJ010000063.1 GCA_945613785.1 uncultured Verrucomicrobiota bacterium
ACGAGATGGGCGAGGAGGCCTCGATCGTCCGCTTCGTGAACCAGATCATCGCCGAGGCGGACCGCCAGGGTGCGACGGACATTCACATCGAGCCGCAGGAGACGGAGCTGCGCATTCGCTACCGTATCGACGGCATGCTGCACAAGGTCGACGTTCCGCCGCAGTTGAACCGACTCAAGTCCGCGATCATTTCCCGTATCAAGGTCATGGCGAACCTCGATATCGCCGAGAAGCGTCTGCCGATGGACGGACGTATCGGCATTCGCATTGGCGGCCAGGACATCGATATTCGCGTGTCGACAATGCCGGCTGCGTGGGGTGAGTCGATCTCGCTGCGTCTGTTGGCGAAGAGTGGTAGCTTCGTGAAGATGTCGGACCTCGGGTTCAATGACCGTGACTTTGCGGTGGTGGACAAGATCATTCATCGTCCGAACGGCATCTTCCTGGTGACGGGTCCGACGGGTTCTGGTAAGTCGACATCGCTTTACTCGTTCTTGCACGAGGTGAACAAGATCGACGTCCGTATCATGACGGCCGAGGACCCGATCGAATATCACATGGCGGGCATCAACCAGGTGCAGATGCAGGCCGACATCGGCATGACGTTTGCGCGGGCGTTGCGTGCCTTCCTGCGTCAGGACCCTGACATCATCATGGTCGGCGAAATCCGTGACCGCGAAACGGCGGAGATCGCCATTAACGCGTCGTTGACGGGCCATATGGTGTTCTCGACCCTGCATACGAACGATGCCGCGGGCGCGTTCCCGCGTCTGATCGATATGGGCGTGGAGCCGTTCCTCATCGCGTCAGCGGTGGCGGGTGTGATGGGCCAGCGTCTCTGCCGTCGGCTGTGCCCGAACTGCAGGAAGGAAGTCCCGCTCGACCGCAAGTACTACACGCTTCCATATCCGGCGGCGAAGGACACGGTGTTCGAGCCGAACGGATGCGATGCCTGCACGCGTACGGGTTACAAGGGGCGTCGTGCGCTCTTCGAGGTGCTGGATGTCGATGAGGATATCGAGGGCGCGATTGTCCGTCGCGAGAACGCGACGCAGATCCGCAACCTGTCGTTGGCGAAGGGGATGAAGACCCTGCGTGAAGACGGTTGGGCAAAGGTCTTCGCGGGCGTGACGAGCGTGGATGAGATCATTCGCGTCACAGAGGCGCAGTGAGACATGTTCGAATGGGCGAGAGGATTGAGGTGATATGAATCTCGGGAATTCACTCCAACAGAGTCAGTCGATGACGCAGACTCAGACGCTTGCAGCTCAACAGCTGCAGGGTCTGAAGATTTTGTCGTTGAGTTTGCCCCAGCTGCGTGAATCGCTTTATGAGGAGATGAGCAAGAATCCGTGCGTTGAAGACATTGAGTCGACGCTGGAGAAGACGACGATCTCCGAGAAGGAGCGCGAGACCGAACGAAATGAAGAACGTTCGGAGGAGGGTGATTATCCGGGCGAAGATTTCGAGCCTGAATACGGGACGGCTTCCGCCATCACGCGTGATGAGGATGCGGAGGAGCGTCGTCAGCGTTTCTTCGATTCCCAGACAAAGGAAGAAACGCTGGAGGAGCACCTGACAGCCCAGCTGGCGACGGCGGACATTCCCGACAAGCTGTTGCCGCTGGCCGAGATTCTGATCGGCGAGTTGGATGATAACGGCCTCTTCGTCGGATCGATTCCCGACATCATGATGGTCTCCGGCGAAAGCGAGAAGACGATCGTTTCCGTCCTCAAGAAAATTCAGCAGTTGGATCCGCCCGGTTGTGGTGCGCGCACGGCGAAGGAGTGTCTGCTGGCGCAGATCGACAAGTTGGACGGTTCTCCGTTTCAAGACGATGTCCGAGAGCTGATTGAAAAGCATCTGGAGGATGTGGCGGCCGGAAGACTGGTCAAGGTCCTGCATGGGATGGGCATGTCGATGGAGCGCTACCATGACGTGCTGAAGGAGCTGCTGACGCTCGAGCCGCATCCGGGACGCGCCTATACGCGCGCCGGGAAGTCCGTGACCTACATGAATCCCGAGGTCCATTTCCGCAAGACACCGAAGGGGTGGAAGGCGATGGTGGATGACCGCAGTCTTCCGGACATTCGCATCTCGCCGAAGTATGAGAAGATGCTGTCGGATCCCAATGTGACCAAGGAGGTCAAGGATTACATCCGTCAGCGTATCGCGTCCATCAACAGTCTGGTGGATGCCGTCGAGGCCCGTCAGGAGACGATTGAGAACATCGCACAGGCGATCATAGACGCGCAGCCCGGATTCTTTGAGAAGGGGCTCAAGGGCTTGAAGCCGCTGACGATGCAGGAGATTGCCGAGAAGGTGGGCGTTCATCACACGACCGTATCCCGCACGGTGAATGACAAGTTTGCCTCCACGCCGAAGGGGACGGTGGAGCTCCGTAAGTTTTTCACACAGGGTTTCGTTACGGAGACAGGCGAACAGGTCGCCAAAGATGCTGTCGAAGAGCGAATCAAGGAGATCATTTCCGGCGAGGACAAGAAGAATCCCCTGTCGGACGATAAAATCTCTCAGTTGCTTAAAGGTGATGGTCTGACCGTCGCTCGCCGCACGGTCGCCAAATACCGTTTGCGTCTCGACATTCCTGGCGCGACCGAACGCCGTGTGAAGGATTAAAGCAGAAGTCCCCGACGCCTTTCGGGGCATCGGGGACTTGTTGTTCGGTTGATGGGGATTCGGTTATTCGCCGACCTCCTCTTTAACCTCTTCCATGCCTTCGACTTCGACGGCCACGGGCGTCGGCTGCTGAGCGATCGGCGTGGCTTCAGGCGCCTTCGTGTCGGCTTCCTTTTCGTCGCGAACGGGCGTGATCTTCACTTCTCCTTTCTTCGTCTCGCGCTCGTCGAGGAGCGTCATGTCGAGCTTCAGGACTTCCGAGGACGTCCCCTTGCGATCACCCGGCTCCTGGCGCGTGCCGTTCATGTACTCACGTCCGATGATGGCGTTCTTCGGAAGACCGATATCGCGCGGAAGGTCCTGCGGATCGGCGATGCCGACGGTCACGCAGACGATGATTTCCTTCTGGACCTTCTGACGGCTCTTCCATCCGAAGAGCTTCTGTCCGATCCACGGGATCTTGCGGAGGAAGGGGATGCCGGAATCGACATCGTCCTCGACCGTGCGGGAGAGACCGCCGATCACGGCCGTCGCACCGTCCTTCATCGTGAACTCGGTCTCGATGCGCTTCATGTCGATGATCGGGTAACGGCTGTATGGCACGTCGACCTCGGAACCTGAGCTCTGAACCTCATAGAATCCTGTCGAGCTGACGGTTGTGTCAAGCTGCGAGATGGTCGGAACGACGACGACGGAAATGAGTCCGTCCGGCGAGATGCGCGGCTTGACCGCGAGCGTGATGCCCCAGGAGTAGAAGATGTCGCCGCCGAAGAGACTCTCGCCCTTGTTGCCGGGGATTGTGCTGATCTTGGTCGAGACGTCCGTGTAGGGCGTGGTGGTCGACGTATTGCGCTGCGACGTGAGTTCCACGTTCGGGAACTTCGTCGTCATGTCGACGTGGGCCTCCTTGCCGTTGGAGACGATGACCTTTGGATTGGAGAAGATCTTGCCTTCACCGAGCGATTCAAACGCACTCATGGCAAGACGGAAGTCATCCGCCGAGAGCTGTCCGGAGAAGCCGCGCGCATTGCGCCAGGCCATGTTGGCGGCCGAACGTCCGGCACCGGAGGCATCGCCGATGGCAGTGGGGGCGAGAGCCGTGTATGTCAACGATTCTGTCGGAGACTTTGAGGATGTAGCCGTTGATGTTCCATCCGCTGCCGTGTTGAAGCTCTCGTTATTGGATGTATTTGCCGTTCTCGTTGACAATACGGATCCGTAATTCGCAGATCGACCCATGTTGTATTCCATGCCGCCCGAGAGGTTCTTGACCGAGACGCCCCAGCTGGTGAGCGCGTCCCACTGCATGCCGAGCTTGTGCATCGCCTGAGAGGAAAGCTCAAGGAACCGCGCTTCGATGTAGATCTGGGCGATGGCCTTGTCAACGGCCTTGATGATCGCCTCGCAGTCGGCGAGAATCTTGTCCGTAGCCGTCACGACTACAACGTTAGCCCCGACGAAACTCGAGGCGATGGGCGAACGGATCTTCCCGTTGGGATCCTTGGGTGCATAGGTTTGATTGAAGAGGTCCGCGAGTTCCTGCGCCGAGGCGTGGTTAAGTGAAAAGGTGCGCGTGGAGACGGGGATGAGCTGGAGATCCTCGACAACGCGATAGATGCCCTCGCGGTCTTCAATGCGGAAGCCGCGGGACTGAAGGATGGCGCGCATACCCTGAAGCCACGGAACGCGTTTCAGCGACACGGAGACGCGCTTCTGGAGATTGGTCGAATCGTCACAGATGATGTTCGCACCCGTCGTCTTGCGGAACTGACGCAGGACGTCTGCGAGCGAGGCCTCATCGCACTCGATGTCGACGAGCGAATTGAGTCCGTTCTCGAGGTTGCCATTGACCTTCGGCTTCTTCGCGGCAATTGCGGAATCGTCTTCGAGATCGATTTCGTCGACATTATCTTCCTGGAGAGAAGTCGTGTTGACGTCCTTGACGGCCTCCTCGGCCGTAGCGGGCTCAGCGGATTCAGTTTCTTGGGCGCAGACGCCGAAGCCGAAGAGTAAGGCGAGCAGGGTGATGAGGTTTTTATTCATGGGGGATTTCTCCTTGTTTAGAATCTTCTTCAATGTCTTTGGCGCGGATGCGGATGAGCCTCAACGTGGCGCCTTCGGTCAGGCGACTGACGCGCCAAGTAAAGCGGCGTCCGTTATGGTTGACGGAAACAAAGTCACCATCACCATATGTATAGCCGTTGATGATAATGCCGTGGCGCTTGGTACCGTCGGGCGCTGTCACGGTCGCCGTGCCGGTAATGCGAAGCGTCTTGCGCGCGGCGGCCCAGCTTTGCTTGGAGATGATTTGCGAGGTTCGGGCCAACGCTGCCGCCTTGGCGGCCGTGGTCGTCTCACCATCGTCAGTGGTGGTGGTCACCTCAACGATGGGATCGGCAGTGATCTCCTCGCGCTCGCCTTCATAGCCAATCGGCCAGAAGGGATTGCGCACGGCAATCGCGGCAAGTGTTATGAAGAGGGTGTTCATTTGCGGGTGAGGTCTCCTACCGCAGGCCACTCAAGCACGTATGTGATGTCCTGCTTGTGATTGGATTGTTGCGCGCGAATGTCCAGCGTGCGCAAGGACACGAGCGGGAATTCCTTTTCAAGGCGCAAGAGGAACGAAATGGCACGCTGGTAGCTGCCTTTGGCGGTGATGCGGATGGCTGCACGCGTGTGCAGTTGGCGCGGCATGGGCTTGGGCAGGGGGAGTTTTCGGAACGTGTCCTCGATATATTCAAGATCGGTTAGCCCGGCACCGAGAAGCAAGGGCTCCAAGAGGGACTTCGCGCGCATGGAGTAGGACTCCAGCAAGGGGGTTAGGAAGGCCTTTTGGTAGGACTCCAGCTGGCTGTTGGTTTCGATGAGCTCTTTCTTGATGTTGTTGGCGCTTTTCAGATCGAGGTTTATGCGTCGTTGGCTGTCTTCGACCTCGCTCAGCTTTTTCTGCAGCTGTTCCAGTTCGCTTTCGAAGGGTTGTACGGCGAACATGTAGAGGACGGCGGCAATGGCACCGAGGATGAGCGTGACAACTGCTGAGCGCTTGGCGTTTGGAGCCATATTCTGGAGGAAGTCATTCTTCATTTCGCAAACCTCCGCTCGGGGATGGTGTACTCGACTTCAAAGGAGAGCAAGCGCGCCTTATTTCCCGTGGTGGCGTTGTCCTGTTTGAACGAGTTGATTTTCTTTTCTTTAGTGACCAGGTCCGAGAACATCGGCGCCTCGAGCGATTCCATCATGGCGACCACGGGGGTTTCCTTGGTGGTGCGGCCCACGAGTACAAGCTTTTGTGTCTCGACATTTTCAGTCGGACCAAACAGAGGGACCTTGGCACCGGCAGGCTGAAGAATCTGAGGCGGCGGCGGCTCAATCGAGAGGTTGGAAATCTGCACGCGAAGCGGCATGATCTCTGCGAAGTGCGCAAGCGGTTCGCCAAGCTTGCGAATGCCCGCCTTGTAATAGTCCAGCTGTTCGACTTGCAGTTTCTTTTCACGAACTTCGGCCTGATGCGCCAGGACCTCGGTGTGACTCTGGGATTTGGCCCGGATATCGTCTTCGATTGACTGGACCTGTGACTTGACGAGCATCAGCTGAGTGAAGATGACGCCCCACCAGATGGCCATTCCGGCGCAGGCCAACAGGGCCAGCGTCGGAAGAATGACGCGGAGTCTGACAGGCGAGGACGAGAGCTTCTCGGTGTCCTTGAGCAGGTTGAGATGGAAAGAGGCGTTCTTCATGATTCCACCTCCGATGCTGCGAGTGCCGCACCCAGTGCCACCAGGAAGTCTGTCGGCTGGGTGATGTTTACGCCTTTATCAATTTGAATGCCGTCGAAAGGCGCGGGGGCAATGATCTGGAGTTTCAGCGTCTCTTCCGCAGAGTGCCGCCAATGTTCGACACCCTTGGGCATGCCAAGCAGCATGATCTTGTCGACGTTTATCTGATGCTTGCTTGAGAGGTACGCACGCGCGAGTTCCAGCTGTTCGAGCACGTTATGGATAAAGGGCTCAAGGGCCGGACGCGGATCAATGAGAGCGTCCTCCAGGACAGAATCCACAAGCTCTTCTTCTACGCCGAGCGTCTTGATGACGGCCTCGCGCATGGCAAGGTAGCCGCGCGTGTTGGGACAGCGGCGCCACAACACGGGCAGGCCCTCCTTGTATCCGGCGAAATAGACGCTTTCGTTACGGACGAAGCAGACCAGCATGTTGCCGTTGGATTCCAAGAAGGACGGCTGTGCGAGGACGCTCGCCATCAGCGCCGATTCGGCCACCTGGATGGAGCTTGCAGTCGGCCGTTTGCCTTCTGGCAACAGGCGGCCGAGCCACAGCGACTGGAATTCGGGCAAGGATGCGCAGAGATGGAAGTCCTCTTCCGCGAAGGGGCGGACGACGAAGCGGCGCCCGTTTTCGGAGGTCGGCACGCCTTCGGCAGGGAATTCGGGCTTGCGAGTAGAGGCCTCGGTCTGAACGGGCTTCGGTGCGGGGGCAGGAGCACGGGAACTCTTGAGCCCGAGACGACGTTTGCCAGGTTCCGCGGTTGCGGGTTCAGGTTCGTTGACGAGCGCAACGCCATGCATCATTTCCAGCAGAATGGCCTCGCTCGACGCCTGACCGAATGATCCGGCTGCTGAGTTGACGGCAATCGCGGCGGAAGGCGCCTGAAAATGGCGCGGCAACTCCCACGTCGGTTGGTTGCGCATGTCCTCCCAAGATTCGGGCAGCGCACCATCGGGCGCGTTGACATAGTCGGCGGCGCCAAGATGCCAGGTGTTTTTCTTGCGATAAAGTCGGACCGTAGGGCAGCCGTTGGGCGCGTCAGAGAACAACTCGACGCCAACGAGGTCGGACTTTGCCTTAGAGCCACCGCTTCCTCCACCCCTGGGGAAGTTGAACTCAATCGTCTTGTCTTTAGTAAGTTGTATTTTCACTGTAATAAGGATTATAGCACTTCCAATGCCAGACGGCAAAGTGAAAGGGATTTTGAAGATGTGGAAATAAAATGGGGATTGTCAGTTGCGGACGTGAGAAAACATGTTCGCGACTTCGAGAACGGGAGTCCTTGTCATGCCCGGCACGAGAGGTCAAAAAATGGCATTTGCAAAAATGCGAAAAATCGCGTGCCACTCTTGCACCCCATGTTAAAATTGTGTATAATCGTTTTCACCATGTCAAAAGTACTCATTGTTGACGACGAGCCGCGCATCCTGCTGTTGCTGCAGAGCTTGTTGAAGGCAAACAAATATGAGGTCGAGACTGCACGCGACGGAAACGTCGCGCTGGACCTTATTGCAAAGGGCGGGATTGACATTGCAATCACCGACCTTCATATGGCGCCCATGGACGGAATGGCGCTTTTCAAGGAAATCCGTAAGATCAATTCCGAAATGCCGGTCATTCTGCTGACGGCTTATGCGACCGTCGATACCGCGATTGAGTCGATGAAGAACGGTATTTTCGATTATCTCACCAAGCCCTTCAAGGTGGATGACATGGTCGCCTGTTTGAAGCGTGCCGAAGAGAAATTGAACGGTTCGGCTTCGAAGGCGGCGGTTGCGGACGCTGTGGTTGCGCGTCGCCTGGATAGTTTGATTGCTGTTTCGCCGTCTATGACAAGCATTTGCGACATGATCTTGAAGGTCGCGCCAACGGCGGCTACCGTTCTTATTAATGGCGAGTCCGGCACGGGCAAGGAAGTTGTCGCGAAGACGATTCATAAGAATTCAACGCGCATGAATAAACCCCTGGTGGCGGTGAACTGCGCGGCAATTCCTGAGAATCTGCTTGAGAGCGAAATGTTCGGCCATATGAAGGGCGCTTTCACGGGGGCCGTTGCAGACAAGGAAGGCCTTTTCGAGGCGGCCAATGGCGGCACGCTCTTCTTGGACGAAATCTCGTCGATGCCGCTGATGCTTCAGG